>JAYVST010000488.1:0-2470 GCA_043775255.1 Burkholderiales bacterium | reverse complement strand
GGCATTGCCGAGGTGCCCACCATGGAAGAGGCGGGCTACAAGGGCTTCGTGGTCGCGCCCTGGTTCGGCTTCATGGCGCCCAGGGGCACGCCACAGGCGATGGTAAACAGGCTCAACGCGGCCTTCAACAGCGCGCTCTCCAACCCGCGCATCAGGACGCGGCTGGAAGAAGCGGGCCTGCGCCCGGTAGGCGGTGGGCCGGAGCGACTGGGCGAGCAGATTCGCATCGAGACCGAGCGCTGGGCCAGGGTGATCAAAGCCAACAATATCCGCGCGGAGTAGGGTTTCGGGGGCGGCGAACCGCTCAGCGGCGAGAGCGTCTGAAGAGATCGGAGAACATGCCCCACCGCGCCGTGCTGCCGCGGCCCGGGCGCGCATCGACAAGTTTCGCCAGCGTCAGCCGGCCAGGCCAACCTCAAGCGCATTCTGGTGGACAATCCGGCCCACCTTTACGGCTTCTGACACTCCTTCGTCCACCCGCATCTCATGACCGAACACACCCCGACCCTCTCAGCCCATCAGCGCGCTGCGGACCTGATTTGGCAGCACTGGCAGGCGCGCACCCACCTTGCAAACTTGCCGCATCGCCGCGCAGTTCCACCTGTTTGTCGCCGTAGACCTTGGCCAGGCGCGGCAGCACCTTGGGTGCGATCGCCGCGTGCACCAGCAGGGTCTCAATGGTGTTGCAGGTACCGTAGCGCTTAGTCTTGGCGTTGTCGGCGATGAACACGGCTTTGTCGAGATCAGCATGCTCATCGATGTAGACGTGGCAGATGCCGTCGAGGTGCTTGATCATCGGGATCTTCGATTCGACCATCAGGCGCGCGATGAGGCCCTTGCCGCCGCAGCGGCAGTTCAGTCATGAACATGCCATCACGTTCGCACCGTTGCCCGATCGCACCAACTTCCCGGCCCCTGTACTTTCGCCTGCTACCCTGAATTCCCCATACGCCTTGTCCCAGATCACGTTTGGAAAGGCGGCCTTGACCGAATAGAGAAAATCGTCCCGATTCAGCGTTTCGAACGTCACGTCCATGAAGCGTTCTCCGAGCTTCATTTCCTGTACGAGGGATGTCGGTGTCCGCGTTACCTCACGTGTGTTTGGGGTCCGGACGCGGCACTTCCCTGTCACATCAACGCTGACCGTTGGCTGACGTCGCTTGACGGCAACGTGTGCCCGATCGAATGACCGCACAATAAGCCGCATCGCAACCCCTATCTCAGGAACCGGTGCGCGACTCTTGCGTCTTGCCATCGTGGGCGCTCAGGCCATCTCTGCGTGAATCCGGAAGAAGTTCGCCTTCTGTGCCATTGAACCAGGCCGCCTTCTCGGCGCCAAGGACGCAAACGCGAAGATGGTCTTCCGGGCCGGGAAGTCGCAGTCCTCGAACACCCCGCCGGCGCCCTTGAGCGCATGGGCGGTAGATTCAGTGTCCGCGACTTGGTCGCTCGCTGCCGTATGGTCGGCCTTGGTGCCGCCCTCTTCCGGAAACAACGCCATGACCGTTCCGCCGACGCGTCGATAGGCGAGTTTCCCGTCCGGCTTCAGGCCCACGGCCGTGAGGCAGAGCTTGTTGTCGTAGAAATCGCATGCACGCGCCATGTCGATGACCGGGAGGATTGGAGTCGCCGGCGCGCCGGTCGGTATGCTGATCACCTTTCTGGGATTTCGCGATATTCGACCTCAACTCGCGCGTCTTGCGCGCGGTCGGCTTGCGCTTCGCCGCGGCGACGGCAAGCGATCGTTCAAGGCCTTGCCTCGTAAATCTGGTTGAAGGGTGTCTGCGCCGCGCGGCGGAAGCGGGCGAACCCGCCCTTGGTCACGACGTTCCGAATTCGCGCTTCGCCAGCCTGCGCGCCGAGGCACAGGCCGACCTCTTGCGCTCGCGATGCCGGCGTACAAATGCAGGTGGAGGCCGAGTAAAACACCCGGCCGTGTCCGGAATTCTGTGTGTAAGGCGGGTGGAGACTTATCCACGGCTGCGGGCGCTGGTCCATGATCAGACCAAGAGCGCCCACCGCAGTGGATCTGAACGATTGGGAGTCGAAGTACGGAGGTGAATCGATGCGAGAGCAGATGTGCGCCCGACCCAGCCGAACCACGTATTGACCTCGTAGCCCTTGACGCCCTTTTCATCCAGCGTTGGCACGTCCGGCAACAGTGGGGAGCGGGCGAGGCTGGTGACGGCCAGCGCGCGCAGCTTGCCGCCGCGGATCTGGCTGATCACCGTGGGGGTATTGAAGAAGCCCATGTTCACCTCGCCCGCCATCACCGCCTGTATGCCCTGCGGCGCGCCCTTGTAGGGCACGTGGACCAGCTCGGTGCCGGTGAGTTGCCCGAACAGCACGCCGGAGAGGTGGTGCGAGGTACCGCTGCCGCCGGAGGAGAAGGTGAGGATGCCCGGCTTGGCTTTCGCCGTATCGATCACCGCGCGCGGTTCACGCGCCTCGGCGGTGGGCGGCACGATCA
>JAYVST010000487.1:0-4686 GCA_043775255.1 Burkholderiales bacterium | reverse complement strand
ATCGAGCGCCTGATGGTGCGCGAGGCGTCGGCGGGCCATGTCGTCGTCAGGCTCAAGGGCGGTGACCCGTTCCTGTTCGGCCGCGGCGGCGAGGAGTGGCAAGCGGCGTGCGCCCATGGCATCGAGGTCGAGGCGATTCCCGGCATCACCAGCGCGCTCGCGGCGGGAGCGGCGCTGGGCGTACCGCTCACCCATCGGGACTTGTGTCACGGAGTGGCGCTGGTCACCGGGCACCGGCGGCCGGGTGCGCCGCAGCCGGATTGGCAGGCCTTGGCGCGCAGCGGCCTGACCCTGGTGGTCTACATGGGCATGGCGAACGTGGGCACGATCGCGTCAAGCCTGATTGACGGCGGCCTGCCGGCATCGACCCCGGCGCTCGCGGTTGCCTCGGCAACACTGCCGGGCCAGCGTACCTGCAGGGCACGTCTCGATGCGCTTGCCGCCGCCGTGGCTGCCGCCGGCCTTGCCAGTCCCGCGTTGCTGATCATTGGCGATGTTGCCCGCGTGGCGCAAGCCGGTTGGCAGTCCATCGAGGTGCGGATGGACGCTGCCGGCTGAGCGTCGGCGAACGTCTGCAGAAACTATTGCCCGGCAGGAGCGGAATCTGCGCTATGCCGCCGGACCAGGTGCCAGACGCACCCACCCGACAGCAGGCACAAGACAAGGTCGGCGCGCGCGAGTACATGGCGGCGGAACGTCCGGTGATCAGCACGCCGACCGGCGATATGGTCCGCGTCGTCGGAAACTCTGTATCGATCGGCCATTCCACCGTCGAATTCATCGATGCCTGCGAGCGCGCGCTGAGCGAGACGCCGCAGCAAAGCACACAACGGCGCTTGCGCTTGCGCAGGCGCGTGGCGGGCCTGTCGTGGGACAACACGGCGGTGGCGATGATGAACATGATCGAACACGCGCCGGACAGACGATCAGGCGCGGTCACGCGGCCCGCGCCGGCAGACGCGGGGATTCCCGTGTCTGCCGCGATGCTCGAAGCGTCAGGCCCGTTGATGCAACCGTGCGAGGCGCCATGAACCGGAACAGGCCTGCCCTCGGCCGACCTCCAGGCGCGAAGCGGCATGTCAGCGGTCCGTGGCGCGCCGCGTCCGATTTTGATTCAGGGAAAATCATTCATGCGGACCCGGCGGTGCGCGGCAACGATCATCCGGTGATTGTTTTTGCCGGATTGGGTGCCAGAGCGATCGCACTCGCCCCCCTGAGCGAGCATTCCCACGGGCTCGGCTATGCCGCCTTCGACTGGGCGCAGAGCTACAGCACCGTAGCAGGCAGAAAATTCGACGACAGATTGGCCGTTTTGGCGGGGCACACGAGTGACTTGCTGGCGCGATTCGAGCAAGGCGCGACGCTGATCGGCCGGAGCCTGGGCGGTCTGTACGCCCGGGAACTCGCCAAGCTCATGAATGCAAGGGTGCGGCAGGTCATCACCATCGGCACGCCGTTCAATCCGGCCGCGGACCGCGCCAGCGCGCGACGGCTCACTAGCCTGCTCGATGGCGCGACGGCGAACATCAACCCCGACCTGATTCCACGACTGCGCACACCGCCGCCGGTCCCGACCACCTCGATCTACAGTCGTTCGGACAGCGTGGTCGACTGGCGGACCTGCCGGCATGACGAGGAATCGCACTGGGTGCAGGATGTCGAGATCGAAGGAAGCCAACTCGGCATGGGCTGCAATCCGGCGGTGCTGGGCGTGGTCACCGACCGGCTTGCGCAACGCACGGGCGGATGGGATGGCGGCGTTTTGGCGGTCGGCACGCGCAACTTGAGTGAACCGCGGCGCCTGGAAGTGAGGTCTGCGCAGTCGGCCAGCCGGTGTTCCGCCACTCCAAAGGCAAACCCCGCCGAAACGGGGTTTGCAAGGATCAATGCAGAGGCTACGCCTGCTTGCGTCGACTGAAACCAAGCCCTGCCAGGGCGAGGCCCAGTAGCGCGAGGGAGGCAGGTTCCGGAACGGTTTGCGTCCCTTCCCCCTGGAACGTCAAACCATCCACCGTATTGATGTTGACACCGGTCAAGCCTTCACTGGCGATGAGATTGGCAATCGGGTTGAATCCCGCCCCCAACAAGTTGCCCGCCGTATCGTATGGCAGCACCAGTCCGCCGTTTTGTCCGACCCAAAGAATGTCGGCGCTCGCATCGTAGGCCAGCGCGCCCGCAAGATCCGGCGTGGTGAAGATTGGAACAAACGTATTGGTATTTGGATTCCAGGTGCCGACTTGCTTGTCGTTCCAATCCGTGATCCAGATGGTATTGCCCACCAGCGCCATGCCGACCACGGAAAATTGATTGAAGCTCGCCAGCAAGGCGCCCGTCACCGGATCGATTTGCTGAATCACGTCACTCCAGTGCGCGTGATACAACTTGCCGCCGGCAAACTGCATTTCCTCATTACAGCAGCTATTCGGGAAACCTCCTGTCACGCTCGACAATAACGTGCCGTTGTAGCTCACGGTATTGAGCGTATTCGTGTTCGGGTCCCCGGCGTAGAGGAAGCCCGGCCCATCCCCGATACCGTTCAGCGCGAAATTGAGTTGAATGTTCGTCTGGCTGACAAAAGTGGACCCGTTGACGGTCGCCTTCATCAAGTAGCTGACATTCAGGTTGTTAAACACAAACGTGTCGGTACCGATGAAAAGCGTACCGGCAATCGCCGCTCCGCCCATCTGCAGGACCAGCAGCACGGTCAACAGCAACTTTCCGAGAATGGTTTTCATGAAGGCCTCCGTCAGTAACATTTTGCAACAGATTGAATAGCGATGAACACGGGTCCAACCGCACGCATAAATTGCGCCAAAAATAACAAATGCATAAGATACAAAGGGTTGAACGACGAGCGCGGTGCCAGGTAGTCAAGAGGTGTAAAGCATTTCGACAAAGCGACATGGTGCGTGGGCTGTGGCGGCACCTACTCGCCGGCCGGACTCGGCCGCACAGCACGCGTGTTCATGGATGCCGGCGCGGTCGATCGGGTAGTGGCTATTCATGTCGTCCGGCGCGCAGAAGAGTGTGGCCCGTGTAGGCGTCGGCCCATGGTGCCTCTGGAGATGGACGCCCTGGGCGCCTTCTGGTTCTTTACCGACCGGCGCTCCGGCAAGATCGATCATCTGCAGGAAATCAACCTGTGCTTCGCCGATGCCGGCCAGTCGACGTTCGATTCGCTGTCTGGCAGTGGCGAAATTCATGCGGGCCAGGCCCGTTTGGACCGGTTGTGGACGCCATTCGCCAAGCCGTGGTTTCCCGAGGGGCCGGAATCGAGCCATCTGGCGCTGCTGAAGGTCATACCGCGCAGCGCCGAATACTGGGACGCACCGCACGGCAAGATGGCGCGCATGTTCGCCATGGCCGCCTCGGTCGCTGCGGGCAAGCCGGTCTCGCTGGGCACGCACGACACGTTGACCGGCCTGTCGACGCCGCCGTGATGGCAAACAAAGCGTCCGTATGTTCGCCAGCGCACTGAAGCAAACGCGGCAAGGGCCAACGCTCTTCCCCATACCGGGAGTGACACACCGTGTCGCAACGGGCTGTGCGCGGATGGCGGTACGCCGTTCGCGCACAGATGTTCAACTTCAAAAAGTTCACCATGAACCGTTCGATAATGATGCTGTCGTTGGCGGCCGCGCTGGCCGTGAGCGCTTGCGACAAGCCAACCGTAGTCAATGTGCCCGCACCGATTGCAGTGCCGGTGCCTGTTCCGGTGCCTGGTCCTGCCGGACCGCAGGGTGCGTCGGGCGACCTGGGTGCAACCGGAAACACCGGCAGCACCGGCAGCACCGGCGCCACCGGCAACACTGGCAGCACCGGCAGCACCGGTGCCCAGGGCAACGACGGCAACAAGGGTGATACCGGCAAGACCGGCGGCGAACAGACTCGCTCGTCGGGGGCGGCAGGTGCCTGTGGCCACCTGGGCAGCAAACTTCCGCCGCCCAGGTGGCCACAGGCACAGACGCGCTGCTGTACGGCACATCAAAAGCGGCGGCGCCCGTGGGATCGGTTCGCCAGCATTCGTTCATTCCATTGACGGAATATTCCTTGAAGGGTATATTATTGGCATGAGTTGGGAAGTCGAATACACCGACGAATTTGCCGACTGGTGGAATGATCTGGCCGAGGCGGAGCAGGAGTCGCTGGACGCATCGGTGCGCTTGCTCGAGGAACGCGGCCCGAATCTCGGCTTTCCCCCACAGCAGCGGAATCAACGGGTCGAGGCACGGCCACATGCGGGAATTGCGCACGCAGCACAACGGCCGGCCCCTGCGGACCCTGTACGCATTCGACTCACGGCGGGCGGCGATATTGCCGATCGGCGGCGACAAGACAGGAAACGTTCGTTGGTACGACACGCATGTTCCCATCGCCGACAGGCTCTATGACGAGCATTTGGCGCAATTGCGAAAGGAAGGACACTCCGATGGTTAAGAAATTTTCCGAACTGCGTGCGCGCATGTCGCCGCAATCGCGGGCGCGCGCAGAGGTCAAGGCGCAAACCATGCTGGCCGAGATGCCGCTGAACGAACTGCGCCAGGCCCGCGGACTTTCGCAGAAGATGCTGGCCGAGGTGCTCCATGTGCAGCAACCCTCGATCGCCAAGCTGGAGAAGCGCACCGACATGTATCTTTCCACCCTGCGCAGCCACATCGAGGCGATGGGCGGCGAACTCGACGTTAT
>JAYVST010000486.1:0-12934 GCA_043775255.1 Burkholderiales bacterium | reverse complement strand
GAGCTTGAGCCGGGCCGGTTCGAGCCATCCGCCGATGGCGAAGTCGAGAACATCCGCGTCGCCGACGATTTGCTCGTGGACTTGCTGTTCGCGGCCAACGGCGAAACCTACGACTCGGTCCAGCCCTACATACGTGAGTTGCTCGTCGAGGGCACCCCCATCCGGGTACTCAACATCGATGGCCTGATCAAGACCAAGACGGACTATCGCGAGAAAGACGTGTTGGACAAGCGCGTTTTGCAGCGGATCAAGGATGACCTGCCGCGTCGGGAATGAGATCGGGCCGTCTTTCCTTTGCCTTCCAGAAATACTGTATATATAATCAGTTTCTCGTTCCAAACCGCGCAACGCAAGCAGCTTTGCGCGCCCATTGTCATGGCAACTTCCCGTCGCAAGCCTGGCGCCCCGACATTGTTCGAAACCCGCTACGCGGCAGCCGATGCGCGCCGGCTGGAACCCACCCCTGCTGAAGCCGAACTCGAACGAATCCTGCGCGAACTCGGCGGCGGTGCGCTGGCCGGTGAATTCCGGCGCGAATGGCCGGTGGGCGACTGGCTCATCGACTTCTATTTCCCGAGCATCAAGCTCGCCATCGAGGTGGACGGCGGCTATCACCGCGCGCAATCGCGCTGGCGGCTGGACTTGACGAAGACGCGCGATCTTGAGGCGCGCGGCATCACGGTATTGCGTCTGATCAACGCGGAAGTGTTCAGCGACCGCGAGCGTCTGGTGGCGCGCCTGCGCGCGGCGTGGCGCGTGGCACTGGAGAAATCGCGGCAGCGGCCGAACAGCCTGCGTGAACCAGAGGCGTCGGTCTATTGGGCCGCGACGCTGGCGTCCGAGATCTTCTCGATCCTGCAGGCCAGCGCGCGTGAATTGGGCGAGCCGCTGGCACTGTCATATGGCCCGGCGTAGCTCAGCACGGCGTTGATGTTGATTTCCTGAGCGCCGTAGTCGGGGCCGGCGCCGTCGGGGCGCCACCAGCCCATGCCGGTGACGACGATGCCCGGCGGCACCTGTGCGCTGATGGCCACTTTCGCGGCGCAGGTGCCGTTTGCCGCAGGAGTGGAGATGCGCGCCCAGTCGCCGGCGGCAACGCCTTGCGCGACGGCGGTGTCGGGATGCATGCGCAGCACCGGGTCGGGCGAGATCGCGCGCGCCCAATCCTGATCGCGAAAGCGCGAGTGGTGGTAGGCGCGTTCACGTAGCCCTGTTTGCAGCAAGAGCGGGTAACGCGGATCGGCGTTGGCGGCGATATTGGCAGCCGCGGTGTCGGGCAGGTCAGGCAGCGGATCGAGCCCGGCTTCGGCCATGCGCTGTGAATAGAGCTCGACCTTGCCGCTTGGGGTCTTGAAGGTTTGCTTCGAAAAATCGCCCACGGTGAAGTCGAAGCGGGCGAAGCCTGCGGTCTCCAGCGCGGCGAAATCGATTCCGCTTTCGCCTACCAGGTAGCGGCCGAACTCGCGCTGGGTGCGCCATGGCAATAAGCGCTTGGGTACCGCGCCGCGCGCCTCCATGCGGTCGAGCAGCGGGACGGCGATATCGAGTTCACAGCGCGCTTCGCCGCGCGGCACCTGCACCGCAGCGGTGAAGCTCACGCACGGCGCGCCAGGTTGCAGCGAGACCTCTTCTTCCTCCAGCGTGACGGTCTTGGGCAAGACGATGTCGGCATAGGCCGCGGTCGGGTTCATCGCATGCGCCGCCACCACCAGGAAATCGAGCGCATTGAGCGCCTCTATCAAGCGCGCCGTGTCGGGGTAGGTCACCGCGATGTTCACGCCCGACACATACAGGGCGCGCACCGGGTAGGGCTTGCCGGTGAGGATGGCTTCGATCACCGTCGGGTTGTGGCAGGCCTTCTGCCAGCCATCGACCCCGGCCCACAGCGGAAAGTCTTTTGCACCGAGGCGCTGCGCTTCGACTTCGCGCGGCAGGCGGTAAGCCGGGTCGTGCAGCAGGTCGGTGTAGTTGCGGTAGCCGGCGGGGCGCTTGATGCGCCGATTGCCGCCGGCACGGTCGAGGTTGCCGGTGATGGCCAGCAGGCAATGAAAGGCGCGAAAGGTCTGCACGCCACCGACTGCCGCGTCGATGCCGTGACCGCTGACGAAGGTGGAAGGGCCGGCGGCGTAGATGTGCGCGGCCGCGACGATGTCCGCTGCCGCCACGCCCGACACCGCAGCCGCGCGCTCCACCGGCCACGCGCGCACCCGCTCGGCCAGGGCGTCGAAGCCATGGCACCAGCGCTCGATAAAGGCCTTGTCGTGGCGGTCTTCTTGGATGATCACATGCATCATCGCCAGAGCAATCGCGGCGTCGGTACCGACACGCGGCTGCAACCAAAGGTCGGCCAGCTCGGTGGTGGTGGTGCCCATCGGGTCGATCACGACGATGCGCGCGCCGCGCTTCTTCGCCGCCTTGAGCCGTTGCCACTGCACCGGGTTGGCCATGTGCGGATTGGCGCCCACCACCAACACGCTCTTCGCCCCATCGACGTCCTCGCCGTTGGCGATGGCCGTGCCGGTCACCATGTCGGAGACGCCGCGGCAGCCGCCGCACAGATCCTGGTTGATCATCCAGTTGGGCGAGCCCATCGAGCGCAGCAGCAGCGCGTGGATCACGCTGCGCGAAAAGTAGCCGCCGCTGGTGGCGCCGGCGATCGAAAGCGGGCCGTGTGTTTTGCAGACGCCGGCGAAGCGCTCGGCCATTTCATCGAGCGCCTCGTCCCAGCCGATGCGCTGCCACCGGCCGGACCCGCGCGGGCCGGCCCGCTTCTGCGGGTATAGCAGACGCCCGGGCGCCTCGGCCACGCCGGTCATGCCGCGAAAGCCTTTGACGCAAAAGATGCCGCGTGAACCCGGATGTGCCGGATTAGGCGCGACCTCGGTGACGCGGCCATCGACCACGGTGACCAACGCACCGCAGCAGGTGCTGCATTCCCAGCAGGTGGTGGCGACTTTTTCGGGTCCGTTCATTGGATCTTCCTCGGCCACAAAAAGCGCCGCCCTGCCCAGTCAAACTTGAGATTGGCCGCCCTGATCACGCGTGCCCACTTGTCGATCTCGGCCGGAATGCGCGCCTGCACCGCTTCCACCGTGCCGCCGGAAACGACGATGCCCAGCGATGCCAGTTTCTCGCGCACTTCCGCCAATTGCATCACCGCGTTGCCCTCGCGATTGAGGCGCTCCACGGCTTCGCGCGGCGTGCCGGCCGGCGCGAACAGAGTGTAGTTGGTGGCCGACTCGTAGCCGGCGATGCCGGCCTCCGACATGGTGGGCACGTCCGGAAGGGTGGCCGAGCGCGCCCGGCTGGCCACGGCCAGCGCGCGGATCTTGCCGGCCTTGATGTGCGGCAAATGCGTGGGCAGGCTGTCGATCGACATCGGCACCCGTCCCGACAGCAGGTCCGGCAGGATTTGCGCCGTGCCCTTGTACGGCACATGCACCAGATCGAGCCCGGCCATGTGCTTGAACATTTCGCCATTCAAGTGCTGCAGGCCACCGATGCCGGAAGAGGCGTAGCTCAGCTGCCCGGGCCTGGATTTCACCAGGGTCACCAGTTCGCTCACGGTCTTCGCCTGCAAATCGCCATTGACCATCAGCACCACGGTGCCGTAACCGAGCTCGACAATCGGCGCGAAATCGCGGCGCATCTCGAAGCCCAGGTTCTTGTGGATGTGCGGCGCGATCGCGTAGTCGGTGATGCTGCCGACCATCAGCGTATAGCCGTCGGGAAGGCTCTTGGCCAGCGCATCGGCGCCGATGGTGGCGCCGGCGCCGGGCTTGTTGTCCACCGTCACCGACTGGCCCATCCGCGCACCGAGACGCTCGGCCACCAGGCGCGCGACCGTATCGACGCCGCCGCCGGGCGGGTAGGGCGCGATCAGCTTGATCGGCTTGGCGGGGTAGCCTTGCGCAAGCACCGGGACCGGCATGCCCATGGCTGCGGCCATGGCGCAAAGTCCGAAGGTGAAAGGGGCCGTGCGACGCCGTGCGGCAGATCCGTTCATGTCTTTTCCACTCCACGTTTCGAGATCGCGGGAATGCAGGCGGCGCGGTTCATGGCGTCGGCTCTTGTGCTGCCGCTGCCGTCAACAACGGCACCAGCAGGGCCCCGAAAGGTTCCATCAGCGCGATGTGTTCTTCGCTGTAGTGCTCCGCTTCATGCAGGATGTTGAGGGTGCCGACGCAGGCGCCATTGTGCGTGATGGCGATGTTGAGCACCGACGCCAGGCCCAGGGAGGCGATCAGCGCATGGTCGGGAAAGGCCCAGCGGATGTCCTCCGCATTGCGGCCGATATATGGGTGCATGCCCTTGATCACGCGGTCGCCCCATGGCGTTGGCCCCATGCGCTTGCGCCCGGCTACCGGATAGGCCACCGGGTTGCTCGAATAGATTCGCGCGACCTCCTGCGCTCCCGGCGCCACATAAAGCACGGTGAAAAGCCGGTGGCCGATGATGGCCTGCGCGGCGCCATCGACGGCGGCGCAGGCCTCCTGCGGCGTATGCCTTTGCTTGAGGGCGCCGACGACGCCGTTGAGATGAGCGAGAAAGTCCGGGGTCATGGTCTTGTGTGGTGTGGTGTGGCGTGGTGTGGTGTGGTGTGGTGTTGCGTTGCGTTGTGCGGTGCGGTGCGGTGCGGTGCGGTGTGAAGTAGGTGGGATGGTTCTTGCTCAGCGCGGCCGCGGCGCGCTGCGAATCGCCTCCGGCAGAAGGCCATCGGGCCGCAGATGCAGCACGACGATCAGCGCGCCGCCGATGACGAATTCGCGCAGCGCCGCGGTTTGCAGCGGCGTGATGCCGGGCATCCAGCCGGCAACGAAACGGGTGCCTTCGAGAAACGCCATCACCAGAAGCGCGCCGATCACCGCGCCGGCCGGCCGAGTGTAGCCGCCGGCGGTTGCCGCGAGAAAAATGTAGACGGTGATCAATGGAGTGAACAGGTCCGGCGAGATGTAGGACGTGAAGTGCGCGTAGAGCGCACCGGCCAGGCCGGCCAGGCCGGCGGCGATGGCGAAGGCCTGCACCTTGAAGCGCAGTACCGGCTTGCCGGCGGCGGCGGCGACCTCGTCGTCGTCGCGAATCGCGCGCAGCACGCGGCCGAAAGGCGAGCCGATGAGGCGGCGCACCAGCAGGTAAGCCAGCAACACCACGGCCCAGGTGAGCGCCAGGTAAAAGAGGTTGAATTGATCGCCCAGCGCCGCCTTGAACGGGCCCGGGATGCCGGAGACGCCGTCGGACCCGCGCGTGGCCCAGGTTTCGTTCAACGCCCCCAGGCGAATGGTCTCGGCAAAACCGAGCGTGACGATCGCCAGATAGTCGCCGCGCATCGAACGCGTGACCCAGGTGACCAGCATGCCGGCGGCTGCGGCAACCAGGATCGCCGCGACCCAGCCGAGCGGGATCGGCAACATGGCGCGCGTGGTGAGCAAGGCGGAGGCGTAGGCGCCAAGCGCGAAAAACCCCGCCAGCCCGAGGTTGACCATGCCGGCCGTGCCCCATACCATGACCAGGCTCAGCGCCAGCAGCGCATAGATGCCCGCGAAAGTGGTGATGAACGCGAGGTAGCTCAGCATGCGCGCCGGGCCCGGCAACAGGATGGCAGCCCGATGACCAATGGCTTCGTCATCGCGGCCGCCCGAACAAGCCCTGCGGCCGGAATGCCAGGGTAAGCACGATGGCGGCGAACCCGACCGCACTCTTGTAGGTGGGCGGGATCACCATCAGTGCCAGCTCCTCGGCCACACCGATCAGGAGAGCCCCGGCGACCGCACCGGGAATGCTGTTCAAGCCACCCACCACGCTGGCCGCGAACACCGTGAGCAACACGCGCGCGCCGGTGAGCGGGTCGATGCTCGCCTCCAGCCCGATCAGCATGCCGCCCACGCCGGCCAAGCCCATGCCGGCGAAATTGGCGCCGCGCGCCACCCGCTCCGGGCGGATGCCCTTGATGCGCGCCAGGTCCGGGTTGTCGGCCACCGCGCGCATCGCCCGGCCGCTGCGGGTGAAGGCGAAGAACGCGAACAAGAGGCCCATTACCGCCAGCGCGAGCAGCAGATTTTCGATCTGCTGCGGGTTGACGCGGATCTCGCCCACCCGCAGGTCGCGCAGGAGCGGCAGGTTGTAGCTACGCAGATCATTGCCGAAGAAAAACCGCACCAGGCTCTCCAGCGCCATGTTGAGCGCGATCGAGACGATCGCCACCGTGAGCGCGACCCCGGCGCCTTCGCCCTGGCGCAGGCGCTTGAGCGCCACGGCGTCGCTGGCCAACCCGGCCGCGCCGGCGCAGGCGAAGGCCATCAGCAGGCAGGCCGCCACCGGCCAGCCGAGGCTGATGTTGGCCCAGTAGGCGGCGTAGGCGCCCAGCGTGGCATGCGCGGCCAGCGCGAAGTTGGCGAACCCCAGCACCGAGAAGATCAAGGTCAGGCCCAGCGCCGGCAGCGCGATGACGGCGCCGGTGATGAGCCCGTTGGCAACATGCTGGGCGATCTCGTTGGCGAGCATCACAGCGCCCGCGCTTGGCTCAGGCGATCTTCAGGAGATTGATCTTCGCTCCCTTGACCTGCTCGTAGCGGAAGCGCGAATCGCTGATGTCGCCGCGCTCGGTGAACTGGCAGGGGCCGCTGGCGCCGTCGTAGTTGATCGCCTGGCCGGCGGCGATGGCCTTCAGGCCGTCGAGCGCGTTGTCGACCGTGCGCGCCCCGGCGCTCGCCTGCGAGACCTGGCGGATGGTGTCGCGGATGGCCGTGCCCGACACCTGCCCCGCGCGCGCCAGCGCCATCACGATCAGGTTGACCTGGTCATAGACCTGGCAGGTATAGGTATCGACATTCTCGATCTTGAGCATTTGCCCGAGGCGCTTGTAGGCGTTGGAGGTTGACGCCGGCGACGGCGAGATGGTGTAGACGTTCTCGACCGCATCGGCCGGCACCGCGTCGATCAGCTTCTGGTTCACGCCATAGCCGAAGCCGACCAGCCTGCCCTTGAAGCCGGCACGGAACACGTCGCGGATCAGCACCGTGGTGTCGGGCACGTAACCGCCGAGGAAGATCAGGTCCGGGTTGGCCTTGAGCGCGGTGTCGAGTTCGCCGCGGTAGCTGGTCTTCTTGTCTTCATAGATCAGACTGCCGGCCTCGCCGCCGCCTTTTTTCACCGCCGTGCCGATGTTGTCGATCATCGACTGCGTGAACGGCGTCTGCGGCCCCATGAAGAAGGTTTTTTTCGCGCCCAGTTCGAGCGCGAATTCGCCGAACTTGCGCCCCTGCAGGGTGGTGGTGGGCTGGGTGCGCACCAGATAGCCCTGGTGCGGCAGTTGCGTGATGCTGTCGGCGCCCGACACGGTGGCCAGAAAGGTCTTGCTTTCCCAGCACAAGGGCGCCACCGCAGAGGTGACCGAGGATGCCCAGGTGCCGCAAATGGCGACCACACGGTCGACATCGATGAGCTTGCGCGCGGCGCGCACGCCGGCCTCCGGGTTGGTCTGGTCGTCCTCGTTGACCACTTCGAACCTGCGCCCGAGGATGCCGCCGGCAGCGTTGACCTCGGCCACCACCATCTGCGCGGCGCGGTTCATCACCGGGCCGTAGGCGCCGCCGGCGCCGGTCATCGGCACCAGCGTGCCGATCTTGATCGGCGCGCCCTGCGCGCGCGCAAGCTGCGGCAGGACCAGCGCGCCCAAGCCTGCGGCGGATGCGGTGACGAACTGGCGACGACGAAGGCTGTGGTTCATGGTATTTCCTCGGGTTGAATGAATTGCGGATTCGGTTCAACCGCCCAGAAACAGGCGGCGGGTTTCGGGATCGGCGGCCATCTGCGCGGCCGCGCCTTCGCTGGCCTTTTGCCCCTGGACCATGAGCATGCCACGATCGGCGATCGCCAGTGCGGCCAGCGCGTTCTGCTCGACCATCACGATGGCAATGCCCTCGGCAGCGAGCGCGCGCACGGAGTCGAAGAGTTCGGTGGCGGCAAGCGGCGAGAGGCCGGCCGAAGGCTCGTCGAGCAGTAGCAGCTTTGGCGTAAGCATGAGTGCGATGGCCAGCGCGAGGATCTGCCGCTGGCCGCCCGAAAGACTGCCGGCCGGCGCACGCGCCTTGGCCGCGAGCATGGGAAAGCGCGCCAGCAGTTGCGCCGCGCGCTGCCTGCTCTCGCGCGGTGCGAGGTAGCCGCCGATCTCCAGATTCTCGCGCACGCTCATGGTGGCGAACACGTTCTGCTCCTGCGGCACGAAGCCCACACCGAGCCCGGCGATGCGTTGCGGGTCGCCGGAAGGCAAGGGCGTGTCGCCTGCCCGCATGTGCCCGCGCCGGGCCGGCAACAAGCCGGCGACGATCTTGAGCAGCGTCGACTTGCCCGCGCCGTTGGGGCCGACGATGACCACCAGTTCGCCTGCGGCGACTTCAAGATCGACGCCTTTGACAATGTCCTCACCCGCGCCATAGCCGCCGGCCACGCCGACCAGCGACAAGGCGCCGGCGCGCGCAGAGTCACGCGGGGGGTCACGCACAGAGTCACGGGCAGGGTCACGCGCAGGGTCAAGGGCAGGGTCACGCGCAGGGTCAAGGGCAGGGTCAAGGGCAGGGTCACGCGCAGGGTCAAGGGCAGGGTCAAGGGCAGGGTCACGCGCAGGGTCAAGGCCAGACCCACGCGCCGACTCATGCGTGGACTCACGCTTGGACTCACGCTTGGACTCAATGTGGCGGCCAAGATAGGCCTCCTGCACGCGAGTGTCGGCGGTGATGTCGGCAAAACTGCCGCGCGCGAGGAAGCGCCCCTCGGCCATCACGATCACCTCGTCGCACAGGGCGCGAATGAGTGTCATGTCATGCTCGATGAGGAGCAAGGTCATGCCGTCGGCGCGCAAGGCGGAGAGATGTTCGGCAATTTCGTTGCGCAGGCTCGGGTTGACGCCCGCCATCGGTTCATCGAGCAGGATCATGCGCGGCGCCGCCATCAGGGCGCGGCCGATTTCGAGCAGCTTCTTCTGGCCGCCGGATATCTGCGTGACCAGCCGGTCGGCCACCGCGTCGAGCTGCAGGCGTCTGGCGGTGCTCCACGCGGTCGCGCCCAGTTCTTCCTCGCGCGCCCGCGCGGCGGCGCCGGGGAAGAGCGCGGCGCCAAGCTGCTCGCCGGGCTGGCCGTGCCCGTACAGCAACAGGTGCTCGAACACCGTCATGCGCGCGAAGCCGCGCGCCAGCTGGAAAGTGCGCGCCAGCCCGCGCCCGGTGACCCGATGCGCAGGCCAGCCGGTGATGTCGGCGCCGTCGAAACGCGCGCGGCCGGCGCAAGGCGCGATCATCCCGGAGATGCAGTTGAAGAGCGTGGTCTTGCCGGCGCCGTTGGGGCCGATGAGCCCGGTGATCCTGCCGGCCGCGACGGCAAAGCTGGCGCCATCCAAAGCGGCCAGCCCGCCGAAATGGCGCGTAAGCCCCTCGACTTCAAGCATGCGCGTTACGTTCCCAGCCGATCGACGACGAAGGCGCCGGCCTTCATCACCGTAGTCAGCTTTTCGCCCTGCCCGGCGATGCAGGCGATGTCCTTGTATGGATCGCCCTCGACCACCAGCAGGTCGGCATGTGCGCCGGGCACGATGGCGCCCAGCTTGCCCTGCATGCGCAGCAATTCGGCGGCTGTCGAGGTGGCGGAGCGGATGGCCGCATGGTTGCCCAGTACCTCGGCGCGGATGCGGAATTCGTCGTTTTGCAAGCGATGCGATTCACCCAGCAAATCGCTGCCGAACGCCATGCGCACGCCGGCCGCGGCGAAAATCTCCAGCGACCTGAGTCCGCCCTGGCGCGCCGCCTCGATCTTGGCCACCGATTCCGGCGGCAGGCCGAGTTGCGCACCCTCATTGGCCAGCGCCTCGTAGGTGATCAGGGTAGGCACGGCGAACGCCCCGTGTTCGGCCATCACCCGCGCGGCATCGGCATCGACCAGATTGCCATGCTCGATGGTGCGCACCCCGCACTCGACCGCGCGGCGAATCGCACGGCCGGTGTAGGCATGCGCCATCACGTAGGTGTCGGCGTTGGCCGCCTCTTCGACCATGGCGCGGATCTCGTCGGTGGAATAGCCGAGGAAGTGGATCGGGTCATTCGGCGAAGCGACGCCGCCCGAGGCCATGATCTTGATTTGCGTCGCGCCCTTCTGGATTTCCTCGCGCACGGCGATGCGACAGGCGTCGACGCCATCGACCACGCGCGCGATGGCCCCCACCTTGAGCGAGCAGGCGCAGGGGTCGAGGGTATCGCTGCGCGGGCGAAAGTCGCCATGGCCGCCGGTCTGCGAAAGCGCCCGACCGGAGGGAAAGATGCGCGGGCCTTCGATCAGGCCGGTGGCGGTGGCCTGTGCCAGGTTCCAGTCGGCGCCGCCGGCGTCGCGCACGGTGGTGAAGCCGCGCGAAAGCATGCCCTTGAGGATGGGAACCGCGCGCAGCACCGCGAACACGTTGGGCAGGCTCGCCACCGCACCGAGGTTGTAGGACGAGGCCAGCATGTGCACATGGCAGTCGATCAGGCCGGGCATCAGCGTCTTGCCGGCCAGATCGATCACGCGCGCATCGGCAGCGGCAATCGGCCGGTCGGAGACTTGGCGGATCGTGGCGCCTTCCACCAGCACGCTCATCCCGGGCTGCAGATCCTCACGGTTGGGGTCGAGCAGGCTGGCGTTGCAAAACAGGATCGAAGTCATCTGGGGTGCGTGCGCAAGACAAGCCGCGCATCATGCCAGAAAGAACGCAGACCATATGCACGCCTGCGCGGAGCCTGCCGCTTCGCGACAGCGTCCGGGAGCCCTCGCCTTACGCGTTGGCGAAGGTATTGCGCCCCGAGCGGTCGCCCCCGCGCAACAGGAACACCGGGCGCACCGAGTGATCGACAGTGGTGATGTTCTTCGCTTTCTCGCGCGCCACGTCGCGATCGAACACACTGGTGGTCGGCATGAAGCGCATGGTCATGCCGCGCCGCGGATTGGGCGAAGTGTTGGCCTCCGACCCATGCAGCAGGTACACATCGTGCAGCGAGATCTGCCCGGCTTTCAGGATGATGTCGGCCGCCTGCGCTTGGTCGAATTCGTTCGCGTCGAGTTCCTGGGTCAGGGTGACGTTGTTGTCGGCCGCCTTGTGGTGGCCCTTGACCGCGCGGTCCTTGTGCGAGCCGCGGATCACCCGCAGGCAGCCGTTCTCGACGGTCGCGTCGTCCACCGCCAGCCAGGCCGTGCAGGTGGCCAGCGGCCGGATCGGCCAGTACTCGCCGTCCTGATGCCAAGGCGTGCGCTTGCCGTTGCCCGCCGGCTTGGCAAAGAAACTCATGTTCCACAGCGCGATGTCCGGCCCGATCAACTGCTCGACCATGTCGAGAATGTCCTGCCGCACGCCATAGTCGAGAAAGCCGCGGTCATGATCGAGCAGCGCCGGGCAATAGTCGCGGAACTCCGGGTTGCGCGCCAGCAAGGCCGTGTGGCGCTCTTTGATCGAGGCGAGCATGGCGTCGGGCACTCGGAAGTCCGGTACCACATAGCCGTCTCGGTGGTATTGGTCGATCTCGTCGGGTGTGAGCATGGCGCCTCGGTTTGCAGGATGGGCAATCCCGCCATCTTATCTTGTCGCCAGGCGGCGGGAAGACCAATGATGACCGGCTGTGTTTAGAATCCGCTTCGGTCGCGCTTGTGTTCTGAGTCCTTCGAGTCGCAACCGATGTTGCAGGCTCGATTCAGGCGCGCAACGCAGACGTCATCGCCCCCTCCATCCAGACCAGGAAGCGCACCATGAAGCTCTACTACCACCCCGTATCGACCACCAGCCGCCCCATCCTGCTCATGGCCGCCGATGACGGCATCGCGATGGACTACGAGGTCGTCGATCTGTTCGCCGGGGCGCACGTGCAGCCGGCGTACACGGGCCTGAACCCCTCGCAGCAGGTGCCGCTCTTGGAAGACGGCGATTTCCGTCTGAGCGAGAGTTCGGCCATCCTCAAATATCTGGCGGAAAAGACCGCTTCGACCGCTTACCCGAAAGACCTGCGCCAACGCGCGCGGGTCAACGAGATGATGGACTGGTTCAATACCGGTCTGTATCGCGAACTGGGCTACGGCATGGTCTATCCGCAGACCCTGCCCAACTACAAGCGCGAAGACGCCGCCGTCCAGGCCGCGCATCTCGCTTGGGGACGCGAAAAGGCACGCCGCTGGCTCACTATTCTCGATTCTGACCTTATCGGGTCCAATCCGTATCTGTGCGGTGACCAGCTCAGCATCGCCGACTATCTGGGTGTCGGCATGATCACCTTAGGCGAGGTGACGCGCTTCGACTATTCCGAATGGAAGAACCTGTCGCGCTGGATCGCCACAATGAAGGCGAGGCCGACCTGGGACAAAGTCAACGAGGGCTTCTACGCCTATTTCGTGACGCCCTACAAGGACGCGCCGTTCGTCGCCTTATAGCGCGGGGAAGCCGGACTTGCGTTCTGCGCAGATCGCAATCCGGACTCGCCATCGCCGCTCGCCATCGCCGCTCGCCACCGCCGCTTGTCATCGCCGCTTGTCATCGCCGCTCGCCACCGCCGCTCGCAACCGCCGCTTGTCATCGCCGCTTGTGATCGTAGAGGCCACCTTGACAGGTCGCCCGACGGGCCAGGAACAGCGCAGGGCCAACGGCGCTGGAAGGCCACGCAAGGGCTCAATTTCTCATGGTTTTCCCGCAGTGCAGTAGATTTTTATTGACCTGATTCAATCGATTGATTCATACTTCAATCAACTGATTTTGTCGGGTTGATTTCATGATGGCGCCTGTGCCCGGATGGGGCAGTACGGATGCCGTGCATCCACGCAATAAGTTAGTGCTTGCTGCGCTTAAACTCTTTGCCGAGAAGGGTTTTGAGTCCGCATCTACACGTGAGATTGCGGACGCTGCCGGGGCCAATATCTCGGCCATACGCTATTACTT
>JAYVST010000485.1:0-5121 GCA_043775255.1 Burkholderiales bacterium | reverse complement strand
TGCACCTGCGGATTGGGAAACAGCAGGAACGTCAGCGGTGACAGTCCGGTCGATGCAGTGGTAGCCGGCCGGTTCGCTGCAAGATCGTCACTACCACCGCCGCCGCAAGCACCAAGGAAGAACGACACACAGGCGATTGCGATCCCGGTCCGGCAACTGGCCCACATCATTTTTCGGCGATCCTAATATCTGAACAAATAGGTCAGGTTGAACTGGTTCACGGTGTAGCTGACGTGCTCCGCATCGCGGAATGTCGGCTGCGAGAACGGCGTGGATTTCACCTTTCGCCAGGAGAAATCGATGGCGTTTTTCTCATCCAGAGCGTAGTTGAATCCAAGTGTCCCGAGATAGGTCTCCGCCTTGACGCGATACGCGAATCGGGCGGCATCGGTAAACGCGGCATCGCGCACGATCAGTTCGGCGACATCGACATTGGCGAGCGTCGCAAGCCCCGTCGAGGCTACCGTGCCGCGGCGATATTCACCGGTGGCGTAGAGGGTGGCCTTGCTGGAATAGGTGTAATCGATGTTTATACGAGCTGCATTGTCGCGCGTCGAAAAGATCGAACTGGTGGCCACACGCTGGTTGTGGCTCAACGCGGTGAAGATTTCGATGCGATCGGTCAGAGGCAGGCGCACCCCCGCGCCCAGCGCATGGCGATAGCCGTCGCGCTGCGTCGATTCGTAGCCGTCGATCGAGGCCCGCGCGGTCAACTCATAAGTGGGTGCATCGAAGTCCCCGGAAGGACGGTACTGATAGTTGCCCTGCAGGCCGGCAAATACCCGCGACAAGGTGGTGTACTTGCGAAAACGCTCCGCCCCGATAAACCCCTGCACCACAATGCGCGAATTGTCCGACAAGCCGACAATCTCCGACTTGTTCATGTTCAGATTGAGAATCTGGTCGCCAAGCTTCTGGCCAGGCCCGTTCGAGCGGGTGACATTGTTGTCGAAACTGATCCCGCCGTCGAAATTTATCCCGGGCCCCTTGGCGGCCGCCGGTTCCGAATATTGTTGGGCCCAACCCGATTGAAGCGGCAAGGTACAGGCCACGGCCATGACCCACGCCATGTGCGTGAATCGATTCGCGCACTTGCCCGCAGGCTGGGGTGAAACGGCGCGGCATCGCGCGGTGGCTTGCACGTCCGGCAAGTTCGGACCGAAATGCCAGGAATTCAAAACATCCCCTCTTCCAAGCCGGTAGTCGATAGGGCCGAAGTTTACTGGCAATCCCGCTGCTTGACCATAGCGCAAGCAATGCCTCGTCCGTCGGCGCCTGTCGATCGTTTCCAAAAATACGGCAGCCGCGCCAGAAGCATGTTCTGTCATGAATTTTGCAGTCTTCACAGACGCAAGTTTTGTCATGAATTTTGCAGCCTTCAACAATGCGGCTCGCGTAGCGCAATCAGCCCATCGATCGGACGGCTGCGTTCGCCGCTGCCGAAGCTCTTGCTCAAGCAGGAGTCGACGCACGCCCCCGCACTTTCTTCGCCGCCGGCCGGCGGGTTCTTTTCGCCGGACGCAAAAATGCCGCTTCAAGCTCACGCACCGCCTCTTCGGCATACAGCGCCAGCTTCTGCAGGCTCGGCACCGAGGTGTGGCAGCCGGTGAACCCGAAGTTCATCTTGCCGGCATAACTTTGGCACGTGATGTTGAGCGCCTGCCCGTGGGTGACGATGGACGCCGGGTAGGTGGCCAACAGTTCGGCGCCGCGGAAATAGAGCGGCTTGTCCGGGCCCGGCACATTGGAAATGGTGATGTTGAACATCGGCCGGGTGCGCCCGCCGGTGCCGGTGAGCATGGTGATAAGTGTCGGCGCCATCAGCAGCATGGTGTACTGGGTCATGGCCTCCTTGGGCAGGGACTGCACATGGGCCTTGGCATGCTGCACCGAGGCGCGGATGGCCTTGAGGCGTTCGCCTGCATCGGCAATGTCGGTACCCAGCGTGGCGACGATGAAGCTGATCGCGTTGCCCGCGCCTTCGTCGTCCTTGGGGCGCACCGACACCGGAATGCCGACGGTCAGGGAAACCTCCGGCAAGGCGTCGCGTTCCTCCAGAAAACGCCGCAAGGCCCCGGCGCACAGGGCCAGCACCACGTCGTTCAAGGTGCAGTCGGCTACGCCTGCCAGCGTGCGCAGACGCCCGAGGCTGAATTGCTGCGTGGCGAAGCGCCTCTTCTCGCGCACCCGGCCGTTGAGCACTGAGCGTGGCGCGTCGAACGGCACGACCATGCCGTCGTCACCCTTGCCGATGCGGCCAAGGATCTTGCCGAAGGCCAGCGCCAGCCGCGGCACGCTCCTGGCCTGGTCGCGCAGCGCATCGACGGCGGCCGCGAAGGCTTCTGCGGCGCTCGGCATGGCGCCGGCGCGCCCTTCCTTACGGCCCGCCGGCGGCGCGCCCGGCGCCGGCGCCCAGAACGGCTGCATCTTCATGCTCTTGGCCCGATCCGCAGACATGGCCCGCTGCAGGAGCCGCATGCCGCTCACGCCGTCGATCAGCGAGTGGTGCATCTTGATGAACAGGGCGAAGCGGCCGCCTTCGAGACCCTCGATGATGGTGCATTCCCATGGCGGGCGCTGAAGATCGACAGGCGAGCTATGCAGCCGGCCGACCAGTTCGCCCAGCTCGCGTTCGCCCCCCGGCCACGGCAGGGCAGCATGGCGCACGTGGTATTCGAGGTCGATGTCGTCGTCCTCGACCCATACCGGCGCCGGGTTCTTGTTGAACGCGACCTTCAGGCGCCGATTCCACGGCGGCTGGAATTGCTTGTGATTGCGGAACTCATGCGTCATTTCGCGCAGGAAGTCCCGCGGCGCCTTAGCGGGCAGGGCGAATTGCAGAAGCCCGCCGACATGGTTGGGGGCGGAACGTGACTCGGTGATGATCCAGGATGAGTCAAGAGGGTTCAGGCGTACTTCATTGCGCATTTCATTCCGCATTTCATTCCGCATTTCATCCCGCATTTCATCCCGCATTTCATCCATATCCGGACCTCATGCGTCGCGATCGAAAAGCGCATTGTCGCCGGTCCCACGCATTGGAGCAAAGGATGGCGTGCGCCGCGGTCCGTGCCTGCCGAGCACGCAGTCGCTACCCGGCGGGTGAGCCATATTCGCCCCCACTTTGAACCGGGCGGCAACACGAACGACCAGGGCGCGGGGCGCGAAAACCTCCAGGGCCGCATCGGCACCACCGTGGCGGACAGCGAACCCTGGTGGGCGGCCCGACCTGCGGCGCCCAAGGACGCGCCCAGTGTGCTGGTGATCGCGCTCGACGACACCGGCTTCGCCCATCTGGGTTGCTACGGTTCGGACATCGACACGCCCAACATCGACGCCATCGCCGCGCGCGGCATCCGCCGGGCAGCGAAGGCAAATGGACAGCAACGTTTACGCAGGCGCACCCCGCCTGGATGCAGTCGCCTCGCTCTTGCCCGACACTGCGCGGCGCAGCGCGGCTCGAACCTTGACCCACCCCGCGCAAGCCGGCCCCCGAGTACCGTCCGCGCCGGCTTTACTTCTGGCCGAAGCGACTTTCCAATTCGCCTATCACGTCGTCGATGGTTTCGACATCGCCGAACTTCATGTCGATGTCGAATAGGTTGGCGCGATGCGCGCTCCTGCTGCGATCGCCGCAGGCTTCTTCCACCACGGTGACGCGAAAATTGTGCGAGAACGCGTCGACCGCCGCCTGGCGCACGCAGCCGCTGGTGGAAACGCCGATCATCACCACGGTGTCGACGCGGTCGTAGCGCAGCCAGGCTTCGAGGTTGGTGCCGAAGAAGGCCGACGGCATGTTCTTGTAGACGATCACGTCTTCCTTGCGCGGCGCGTATTCGGGCGGCCATTCGTCGCCGCGCGGGTCTTCCGCGTAGATGTGGGTGCTGGCGTTGCCGAGCTTCAGGTTCCACATGCCGCGTCGGGTCGGGTGGCTGCGGTCGTCGCGCCGGCTGTAGTAGATCGGCAGGCCGAGGCGGCGAAACACGCCGGTGATGCGGGTGATTGCCGCGAGCATCTCCGGCATGGCCTTGGCGCCGCACTGCGGAAACTCCGGATCGACGAACATGCGCGTAGTGTCGATGTTGATCAGCGTCGGCCGCTCGCCGATGCCGATGCGGTTGCCGAAGGCGCCCTTGGCGAAGTTGGCCAGTTCGTCGTCCGGCACGAAACCGCGCCATTTTTCCAGTTTGCTCAAGAGCCTTGCCTCCGGTTCACTTGTCGATCGTTACCAAAAACATGACAGCCTCGTCGAAGGCATGTTTTTGTCAGGAATTTTGCGGTTCGCAACCAGGGTCATTCAGGCTGGACGCCGGCGTCCTTCAACAACTTGGCGAACTTGGCGACGTCGTCGCGCAGCTCCTTTGCCAGTTCTGCCGGGGTGCTGGCCTGCGGCTCGAGACCCTGCTTTTCGAGCAGCTCGCGCGTCGCCGGCGCCTGCAGGACCTTGCCAATGGCGCCGTTGAGCCGATTGATGATCTCCGGCGGCGTCCCGCGCGGGACCATCACGCCGTACCAGGCGGTCAGGTCGAAATCCGGATAGCCCCCCTCGATCATGGTCGGCAGAGTCGGCAGCTGCGAAAAGCGTTTCGCACCCGTGACCGCCAGGCCGCGCATGCGCCCGGTCGCAATATGCGGTATCGCGCTGGTCGGATTGGAGAAGGTCAGCGCCACCTGGCCGCCGAGCAGGTCGGTGGTGGCCGGCGCCGCCCCCTTGTACGGCACATGCAGCATCTTGATGCCGGCAAGCGTAGAGAAGAGTTCGGCGCACAGGTGCGGGCTGCTGCCGGCGCCGGTTGTGGCGTAGGTGAGTTTGCCCGGGTTGCCCTTGGCATAGGCGACGAGTTCGCGCACCGAAGTGGCCGGAACCGACGGATGCAGCACCAGCACCGAAGGCGACACCACCACCTTGGACACCGGCGCGAAATCACGCACCGGGTCATACGAAAGATTCTTGAACAGGCTCACGCTCACCGCGTTGATCGACGTGCCCATGTAGATCGTGTAGCCGTCCGGCGCAGACTTGACTAGCAGCCTGTCGGACTTGGGGCGTCGAAAGCGAAAATCGGCCCCAGCGAGGACAGTTTTTGCCGCGTTCGCCGCCCCATAGCCCGGCTATGGGGC
>JAYVST010000484.1:0-2089 GCA_043775255.1 Burkholderiales bacterium | reverse complement strand
GAGTGCGTCAGCACCTTCTGCGTCTCGCTGCCGAGCAGGAAGCCCGACAGGCCGCGCCGGCCGTGCGATGCCATGACGATGAGGTCGCATTTCTTCTTGGTTGCGCCGGCAATGATCGCGTGGTACGGCAGGTCGTTCACCTCATGCAACGTGTCGACCGTAAGGCCGCTGCCTGCGAGCTTGCGCGCCGCCTTGGCCAGAACGTCCTCGGCATGTTTCACCGCATCCTTGCGGTATTGGCCGGCGGTGATCTGCGCGGCCATGATGGCGGACTCCGCATATACCGGCGCGGGGAAATCGGCCACGCAATGAAACAGCGTGATTTTCGCGCCGACCGCCTGGGCCAGTCCAACGGCCTCCTTGGCGGCTTTTTCGGACAGCCGCGAACCGTCGATCGGGACGAGGATGTTCTTGTACATTTGGCTTCTCCTGGCGGATTGATATTCGTCGGCGACCGGCCGGCGGCTAACATTGCGTAGCCGCAGTCGGCAGACTTCCTGCACCCCGATCCTATAGGCCTCTTGCCAACCGGTATTGACCCACATCAAACCGGAACGATTGCCGTAGTGCAGACTCATGCCATGCCTTTTTCCTCGACGTAGGATCGCATGCGCACCTTGAGTTCCAAGATCATCGCCATCCAGATGCTGTTTCTCAGCGTGGCGCTGCTGTTGATCGGCATCACATTTCGCTGGTGCAGTAAGGCGCAACCCGACCCGCCGCAAGAACGAGGAAGCCGTCATGATGGACATAGCGAATTTCGAAGACCTGATGCGAACCGCCCGGACGCAGCGCGAACCCCAGCGGCTGCTTTTCGTGTTTGCCGGCGCCGAGTTGCCCGCAGACAGCACGCCTGATGAACGCGCGCGGTTCGCCGCAGGCGAAGGCGGTGCGCTGATCCCGCTCATGTGCGCCGACAAGACGCCGTCCGAAACGGCGACCTTCGAGGCGTTGGCGGGCGAAGCGCAGCAGTTCGGACATGATTGGGCCATGGTGTTTGTCGCAGCGCTTGCAGGGCGCGACGGACGCGCACCGACCAGCGCAGATGCCGGCCCGATCCTGGAACGCATGGTGGGCGAAATCAGGGCGGGCCGGCTTGGCGCCTATGTCCCCTTTGACCGGCACGGCGTGGCGGTCATGCTCGATTAGGAGGAGCATTCGGATGATCCGACGCAACCCGCGCGGCGACACGCCTGCGGTCCACGAAACGGCCTTTGTCGACCACACCGCCATCCTGTGCGGCCTGATCATCGTGCAGGAGAACGTGTTCATCGGCCCCTACGCGGTGATTCGCGCCGACGAGGTCAATGCCAACGGCGACATGGAGCCGATCATCATCGGCGCCAACTCCAACATCCAGGACGGCGTGGTGATCCACTCCAAGGCCGGGCGCCTGGTGAGCATCGGCGAGAGCACCACCATCGCCCATCGCTCGATCGTGCACGGCCCCTGTACGGTCGGCAGTTTCGTCTTCGTCGGTTTCAACTCGGTGCTCTACAACTGCGTGATCCATGATCATGCGGTGGTGCGCCACAGCTGCGCGATCGACGGCCGCGTGATTCCCGAGCGCTTCTATGTGCCGTCCTCGACCAAGGTCAATCACGAGACTGATCTTTCGACCCTGCCGCGCGTGACGCCCGCAGCGGAGGAGTTTTCGGAAGATGTGGTGCGCACCAACCTGCGCCTGGCGCGCGACTATCGGCGTATCCAGAACGAGTTCTAGTGACCGGGACTTAGGGCCGTGGCGTGGCTGTATGGCCCGTTTCTTTTCTGCACTGCAGATTCAAGAATCGCGCGTCTCAGACTTGCGGAACGCGGCGAACAAGGCGAGGTCATAGGCGATTTTCAGTACGCCGCATGCCACCAGCGGCGCCGCCATCGCGCCCGCCGCGAATAGCGCGCCGGTCAGGCTCGGGCTTATCGCCGAAGCCAGACTGCGCGGCACGGCGGTGAAGCTGGCGGCGGCCGGTCGTTCGGCGGGGGTCACCACGGACATCACGAATGCGCTGCGCGCCGGCACATCCATTTGCGACAGCGCGCTGCGCAGCAGCAGCAGCCCCAGGGCAACGGGGAGGCTGGACGCGAAGGC
>JAYVST010000483.1:0-4089 GCA_043775255.1 Burkholderiales bacterium | reverse complement strand
CATAGTGCTGCTCGGCGTTGTCACGACGTACCAGTACCGGCGCTTCATCGGCGAGATAAGCCGTGGTGGTCCCCACCATGCGCTCGGAAGCGTCGCGGCTCCAGTCGAGGAAGGCGCGCAGCCCGCGCATGGCCCGATAGGCCGGAACGTCGCCGATCACGCGGCTCAAGTCTTCCTCGGCGTCCCAGCGCACTTCGCGCACCAGAACGCCGATCGCCTGCGCGAATTCGGCGTCGCCCTCGATGCGCACGCCCTTCATCGCCCGCTCGCGGTCGGCCAGCATCAGCGGCAACTGCGCCGGGTCGATGCGGAACACGATGTCGGTGGCGCCGCCGCCCTCCCTGGTGGCGCCGCCGGCGCCGTCGATCGCGGCGACTCCGCCTTCGGGCGTGATGGCGAGCGTCAGCACGAAGGGCAGGGCGTCGATCCGCACGGTCTTGCCCGGGTGGGCCTTGAGGCGCGCTGCCGCCGCGGCGTTTTGCGCAAGCACGTGATTGATAAAGGCTACGACAGGGTTCATCTCAGGTCTGCACCAGCTTGCGATGTTTCTGGATGCTCATGAGGATGCCGATGCCCAGGAACAGGGTCACCAGTGCGGTACCGCCGTAACTTACAAGCGGCAATGGCACCCCCACGACCGGCAGGATGCCGCTGACCATGCCCATGTTGACGAAAGCGTAGGTGAAAAAAATCATGGTGACTGCACCGGCCAAGAGGCGGGCGAAAAACGTCGGTGCGTTGGCGGCGATGACGAAACCGCGTGTGATCAGCATGAAATAGAGGATCAACAGGACCAGATTGCCAATCAGGCCGAACTCCTCCGAGTAGACCGCGAAAATGAAATCGGTATGGCGCTCTGGAATGAATTCGAGATGGGTTTGCGTGCCCTTGAGCCAGCCCTTGCCGGTCATCCCGCCCGACCCGACCGCGATGACCGACTGAATGGTGTGGAAGCCCTTGCCGAGCGGGTCGGTCGATGGGTCAAGCAGGGTGCAAACGCGGTTCTTCTGATAGTCCTTCAACCCTGGCCACGCCACGTCGCTCTGGCAGATACGGTCCTCGAACGCCACCGCGCCGGCCACTGCGACAACCCCGGCCACGAACGCCGGCAGGATCAGCTTCCAGGACAATCCGGCGAAAAACAGCACATACATGCCGGCGGCGAAAACCAGGATTGCGGTACCCAGGTCCGGTTGTCTCGCGATCAGGGCAACCGGCAACATCAGCAGCACACCGGCGACGAGGTAGTCGCGCACCCTGACCAAGACTTCATGTTTGTGGAAGTACCAGGCGATCATCAGCGGCATGGCGATCTTCATGATTTCCGAAGGCTGGATGGTGGTCACGCCCAGATTGAGCCAGCGGGTCGCGCCCTTCTTGCGCACGCCGAACAGGAACACCGCCACCAGCAGGGCGACGCCCACCAGGTAAACCGGCACCGCCAGGCGCATCAGCGTTTGCGGCGGCACCTGCGCGGCCACCCACATGACCAGCAGGGCCACGCCGAAGTTGCGCAGCTGGTCATAGAACCGCGCCGGCTGGTCGTAGGTGGCCGAATAAAGCACCAGCATGCCCACCATGATCAGCAATCCGGCAATCGCCATGAGCGGCGGATCGATATTGCCGAAAATGCGGGCAAGCACACGCCTAATCATCCGCGTCTTCCGTCTCCGCACCGGGCTTGCCGAGGAAAGGGGCCTGTCCGGGCTTCGCGGGCCGTTTGCCGCTCAGGTGGAAGTCGAACACCAATCGCGCGATCGGCGCCGCCGACTGCGCGCCAAATCCGCCGTTTTCGACCAGCACCGCGACGGCCAGGCGCGGCTTGTCCGCCGGCGCATATGCCATGTACCAGGCATGGTCGCGCAAGTGCTCGGCAACCCGCTTGGCGTCGTATTTTTCGTTCTGCTTGACGGTGAAGACCTGCGAGGTGCCGGTTTTGCCGGCGCTGACATACCCGGCGCCGGCAAAGGCGCGCGCACTGGTGCCGGAAATCGGCACGCCTTCGAGCCCTTGTTTGATTACGGCCAGATGTTCCGGTCGAAACGGCAGACGGTCCGGGCGCAGCTGACCCAGCGCATCCTTGGTCACCGGCAGGACGACCGGCCGTTTCTCGTCGGTGCGCAGATCGTGCACATGACGCACCAGCCGCGGCGTCTTCACCAGCCCGTCGGCGGCGAGGATGGCGGTCGCGTGCGCCAACTGCAGCGGCGTGTAGGCGTTGTAGCCCTGGCCGATGCCGACCGAAATGGTTTCTCCCGCATACCACTTCTGCTGGTCCGGCCGCCGAAAACGCCTGGCCTTCCACCAGGTCGATGGCAGTACGCCCGGCAATTCCCCTTCGATGTCGATGCCGGTCAGGGCGCCAAAGCCGAGTGGCGCCATCTGGCGCGCGATCGTGTCTACGCCCATGTCGTTGGCGAGGATGTAGTAGTAGGTATCGCAAGAGACAATGATCGACTTCACCATATCGACCGTGCCATGGCCGCCCACCTTGTCGTCGCGGAAGCGATGATTGCCGAACATGAAATAGCCCGGGTCGCTGATGCTCTGTTCGGGACGGCGCTTGCCGCTATTGAGTGCCGCCAGCGCCATGAAGGGTTTGTAGGTCGAGCCGGGTGGATAGGCGCCGCGTAGCGGCCGGTTCAGGAAGGGCTTGTCGGGCGAGTTGTTGAGGGCGTCCCAGTTGGCGCTGTCGATGCCGTCGACGAATAAATTGGGATCGAACGCCGGGCGGCTGGCGAACGCGAGGATCTCGCCGCTCATCGGATCGATCGCCACCACCGCGCCCTTGCGGTCGCCGAGGGCTTCCTCGGCGATCTTCTGCAGCTCGATGTCGATGGTCAGCACCAGATTGTTGCCCGATACCGGCGCAGTGCGCGAAAGAGTGCGCACGGCGCGCCCGCCGGAGTCCACCTCGACCTGTTCGGAGCCGGTGGTGCCGTGCAGATCCCGTTCGTAGCTCTGCTCGATGCCGATCTTGCCGATGTGCTCGGAGCCCTTGTAGTTGGCGCTCAAATCGCGCTCTTCGAGCAGTTCCTGGTCCTTTTCGCTGATGCGTCCTATGTAGCCCACGACATGCGCAGCGCTCTCGCCATGCGGATACTGGCGGAACAGGCGCGCCTTGATCTCGACACCCTTGAAGCGCCAGCGATTGGCGGCGAAGCGCGCAACCTCGGTGTCGGTCAGGCGGGTGCGGATCGGCAGGGAATCGAAGGTCCGCGATTCGGCCAGGAGCTTCTGGAAGCGCTTGCGATCGCGCGGCTGGACTTCGATCAGCTTGGCGATTTCGTCAATGGTGAGGTCAAGGTCGGCGACTTTCGATGGCGTGATTTCCAGGGTGTACGCGGAGTAGTTGCGCGCCAGCACAACGCCATTGCGGTCGAAGATCAGGCCGCGATTGGGCACGATCGGCAGGATGGAAATGCGGTTGTCTTCCGCGGCCGACTGATATTCCTCGTAGTTCACCACCTGCAAATGGAAAAATCGCGCGAACAACAGCGCGAAGCAGGCCAGCACCAGGAAGCCCGCTGCGGCCAGACGCAGCTGGAAGGCACGGATTTCCCGCTCGGCATTTTTGAGCTCGGTGGGTCGGCCACCCGACGGGCTCGGCATCTCGAAGCTGCGGAACAGGCGGCGATTCTTGTTGCGGGAGAACACGTTGGGAATCGGCATGAAATCCTGAAGCCGCGATTCTAGGGCGTCGCGGCGCCCCCTGCACAAGACCCTCTCGGAAGCAGGCGCGCGGCCCGCGAAGGCTGCGGCCTCGCGCGCGACCAAAGAGCGCGCAAGCGCCACCCTATAATGCCGGTTTTCCCCCACCCGCGCCTCAGCAGGGGGCGTTGCAATGGCCTTCGATTCGCGCTCCCGCCTGCTCGTCACGGGCGCCACCGGATTCCTCGGCGGCGCCATCGTCGCCGATTTGCTGACACGCCCGATCTGGCCGCAGGTGCGCATGCTGGTGCGGGCCGGCACGCGGGAAGAGGGTGTTGTGCGCATGCGCGAGACGCTTTCGCACTTCGAGGCCTCGCCATCGGACATCGCCCGCGTCTTGCCCGGACAGATGCTGCTGGGCGACCTGGCCGCGCCGCT
>JAYVST010000482.1:0-7920 GCA_043775255.1 Burkholderiales bacterium | reverse complement strand
TTGCGGGAGTTGCGCGGTCTGCGCGTGGTGCTCGACGCGCGCGAGACCGGCGCGGGCAAGTATGCCCTCGAATTGCCCGAAGGCAACGCCGCCGATCTGATCGCCGATGGCGTGCAAAAGCCCCTCAATGCGAAGCTGGGGCAAGCGTGCTTCACGCCTGCGGGGACGGCCGGGCAGGAGGTTACCCTGGCCTATGCGCAGGCATGTGCCGCCGATGCCGTGCGTGGAAAACTCGATTCGGTGCCGCCTGCCGGTTTGCTAAGCGCGCCCGAGGGGCGCAGCAAGGCGATGCGCAAGGTAGCCTGACGGAGATTGTTGCGGCGGCGTCCGGGGGCCGCCGACCGGCGCCTACCGGCGTCGGCGTTACCTTAGCCGCGCACCATGAATTCCACGATTTCGGCTGCGGCTTCCGCCGCACTGTGACCGAAAGCGATGTTGCCGGAGCTGCGCAGCATCAACTCCTCGCGGCGCAGCGAGAGTTCGACTTCACCGGTGAAGGTGACGAACGTGCCGTTGGTGCTCTGGTCGGCCAGGAAAAACTTGTCACGGCGCCGTTCAATGCGCGCATGATTGCGCGACGCCTTCGGATCCGCAATGACGAGATCACCGCCCGCATCGCGTCCGAGCGATACCGCCGGACGGGATTCGTTCATCACGATCTCGCGGCCGGCATGGCGCAGGATGAGTACGGACTGCGACTGCGGGATATTGACCGACGGCGCGGTCATGGTGAGATCGTCGCTCTCCTGCCAGATCACCTCGCAGACCGCGAGATCGTCGGCCTTGCCCTTGACCGCCAGGGAAGCAATGTCGCGGGTTCCCATGCGCAACGCCGGCGAGAGCATGTCGACGGTGGTGCGGGTAGTGAATATCTGCATGCCCTTGGCCAGCCCGGCCATGCGTGCGGCGGTGTTGACGGTGTCGCCGAAAACGTCGCCTTTCTCCTCGATGACGGTGCCGGCATGGAATCCGACCCGAATCTTGCGCTTCGCGCCATTGACCACCGGCAGTTTGTCGACGCGATTTTGCAAGTCCGTCGCGGCAATAAATCCGCGATCGGCGCCGTCGAACACGCACATGATTTCGTCGCCGATGGTCTTGACCACGCGTCCGCCATGGCGCGCGGTGACGGCCGACATTTCGATAATCGCTTCGTCGATCATCGCCTTGGCGGTGGCGTCGCCCAACACCTCATAGAGCTTGGTGCTGCCGGCAATATCGGCAAACAGCACCGTGACGATCTGCACGGGCGCAACCGGGTCGGCGCGCTGGGTCAGATCGAACGGACTGGTCATTGGGCCGGTCTTGTCCGGATGAGGACGATCAGGCCGCAGCGCGCAGTTTGGCCTGGGCGGCAGTAGCGTGCATAGACGCGTATGCGGAGTGCGCCGCCGCTTCCGCCTGACCGACCTTGACCGCATGGCCTATGTCCATCAGGACCGAACCCAGCGCCGACAGGCACAGCATGACGTTCTCGGGCTTGCATGAATAACCCATCAAGCCGAAGCGCCAGATTTTCCCGGCCAAGGGCCCAAGGCCAGCGCCGATTTCCATGTTGAACTCGTTGAGCAGGCGCCTGCGCACCTCGCCCTCGGTTTTCTGCAGGCTCTCCGGGATCTTGATCGCATTCATCTGCGGCAGCCGATAGGCTTCCTTGACCAGAAACTCCAGGCCCATCGCCTCCATCCCGGCCCTGAATGCATGATGATGGCGCATGTGACGCGACCAGGAATTCGCCAGCCCTTCCTCCTTGAGCATCAGCAAGGCTTCATGCAGGGCGAACAGGCTGTTGATGGGTGCGGTGTGGTGGTAGGTGCGGGTGGTCTCGCCCCAGTAACCAAGCACCAGGTTCAAGTCCATGAACCAGCTCTGTACACGGTTCTTGTCCTTGCGCAGTTTCACTTTCTCGATCACCGCGTCGTTGTATGAAACCGGCGACAGCCCCGGCACGCACGAAAGGCATTTCTGGCTGCCCGAATAGATCGCGTCGATATTCCATTCATCGACAAGCACCGGCGTGCCTGCCAGCGAGGTGACGGCGTCGACAATGGTCAGCGCCCCGTACTTGTGGGCGATGGCGACCAGCGTCTTGGCGTCGGATTGCGCGCCGGTCGAGGTTTCGGCATGCACGAACGCAACCACTTTTGTGTCGGGATTCTGCTTGAGCGCGTCTTCGAGCTTTTGCGGGTCGCACGGGTCGCCCCATTGATCTTCGACGACCACGGCCGCGCCGCCGGCACGCTGCACGTTCTCGACCATGCGGCCGCCGAACACGCCGTTCTTCATGACGATCACCTTGTCGCCCGGTTCGATCATGTTGACGAAACAGGACTCCATGCCGACCGAACCCGGGCCCGAGAGCGGAAAGGTCAGCTGGTTGTTGGTCTGGTAGGCATAGCGCAGAAGTTGCTTGAGCTCATCCATCATGTCGACGAAGATCGGGTCGAGATAACCGATCGACGGCAGGCTCGAGGCGGCCAGTACGCGCGGATTGATTTCCGAGGGGCCGGGGCCGAGCAAGGTGCGCTGGGGCGGGTGAAACGAGCTGATCTTGCGTGTCGGGGCAAATCCGATGTTTGTCATGGTGATCCCTGGCGGGTGATATGCGCGCGAAAAATGTTGTTTTGGAACAGTAATTTAGCCCCAAATTTTAGCACAGCCACCTTTGGCGCGACCGGATTTCCCCTCACGCTACAAGCAGTTGATCGAGTTTCAGATCGTAGGTCTGCGGCAGGATGCTTTCCAGGCCGCAGATAGCGTAACCAATGCCGATGGTGACGGGGCGCGGAGAGAGTGTTGCCAGAGTGCGGTCGTAATAGCCACCGCCGTATCCGAGACGGTACCCGGCACGGTCAAAGCCCACCAGCGGAACCAGGAGCGTTTGCGGAACCAGGCGTTCGTCCGGTTCCGGCACCGAAGTGCCGAATCCGGCCGGCACCATGGCGGTCTGCGCCGTCCACTTGCGAAACACCAGCGGCGCGGCGCGGCGCAGCACCACCGGCAGCGCCGCCAGGCGCGCAGCGTGGCCCGATAGCCATTTCGTTACCGCAGGGCGCGCATCGTACTCGCTCTGGATCGGCCAATAAAAGCCCAGTACACCTTCGACATCTTGGAGGAGCCGGTCCAGCCGCGCGCCGATGTCGTGGTCCACGCGCGCACGCTCGGCCGCAGGCTGGGCGGCCCGACGTGCGAGGAGTTCAAGGCGCCAGTTCTTCCGGGTAGCCGCAAGAGCATCGGGTTGAGTCGTGCAGTCGGGATTTGCGGATGTCATCGATGGAATCTCCTGCGCGGTTGCGATGTACTATTGGGTTCTGAATTGCGCATGACAAAAACATGCCCCGCAAGTGGGACGCCATGTTTTTGGGAACGAACGTTATTCTGGATTGGTTTCGCAATGAATGCACCCATCAAGGCCTTGTGCGCCCGGGTTATGGTTTGCCTTGTCGCCTTGCTGCCGCTCACGCAAACGTACGCGCAACGCAAGGCCGTATCCGTTTCGCCGGACGACGCCTTCCTTGCCGCTCGCGATGCCGCTCGCGTCGGCAATCGGGAGAGGCTCGCGCAGTCGGTTGAGCAGATGCGCGGCCATGCCCTCGAAATGTACGGGGAGTTCTGGCAATTGCAGGCCCGGCGAGCGGACACGGAAGACAGCAATTTCCAGGCATTCTTGTCGAAAAACGACAACAGCCTTCTAGCCGAGCGCGCACGCGTGGAGTGGGCGCGGCTGCTTGGAAAACGGCGGGCCTGGGAACAGTTCGGGGAAGTGCGCGCGAAAGTGGCTTATACGGAAGACCCGGAGGTTCTCTGCCTGTCGGCGCTCGCACGGGTTTTGCGCAAGGAAGAAGCCGGGTTGGCGGAGGCGCTCGCGCTATGGCTGACGCCACGGGAACTGCCGGAGGGCTGCGTCATGCTGGCCGGCCATTTGCTGCAATCGAATCGACTGCAGGACCGGCATGTCTGGGAACGTATCCGCACCTTGGCCGACGCGGGGCAATTGGCCGCCATCAAGCGGACCGCCGAATACCTGCCCGACAGCCAGGCGCTCGATATGCGGCAGGTGGAGAGCGCGTTCAACCAGCCGCAGGCGTGGCTCAGGCGCGGACTCGACTCGCGCATCCGCCCACAGCGCGAACTTGTGCTGATCGCCATCGGCCGGCTGGCCAAGACCGATACCCGCGAAGCTGCGGACTGGTGGAAAAGGATAGGCGTCAAGCCTTTCACCGAGGCCGAGCATCAGTGGGGCTGGGCGCAAATCGCCAATCAGGCGGCGCGCAAGCTTATGCCGGAGGCCGAGCCATGGTTCAAGGAGGTAGCGGAAATCCAGCTCTCCGACGAATACCTCCAATGGATGGCGCGCGCCGGACTGCGTGCCGGCAACTGGCCCTTGGTGGCGCGCGCGATCAAAGACATGACGCCCGAAGCTCGGCGCGACTCCACCTGGACGTACTGGCAGGCGCGCGTCCTAAAGGCGCAAAACAAGCCGGATGAAGCGCGCGCGCTGTTTGAATCGATCGCGGCCGAATACTCGTTTTACGGTCAGCTGGCGGCAGCCGAATTCAATCGCCCCACCACTGTTCCCCCGGTAGGCCACAAGCCGGTCCGCGATGAGATTTCCGCAATGGCGGCGCTGCCCGGATTCCAGCGCGCGCTTGCCCTGTATCGACTGGGCGCGCGCGTAGAAGCCAACCGTGAATGGGTATTCACGATTCGCGGCATGGACGACCGGCAACTCCTGGCCGCCGCGCAGTTGGCCAAGGAGCGTGACCTGCCGGATCGTGCCATTAACACTGCCGACAAAACCGGGCAGGTGCACGATTTCAATCTGCGCTACTTGAGCCCGCATATCGAGCAGGTCAGGCCGCAGGCCCAGTCGCTCGGGCTCGACGAGGCGTGGGTGTATGGATTGATGCGTCAGGAAAGCCGCTTCATCATGAACGCGAAATCCGTGGCGGGCGCGTCGGGGCTGATGCAGTTGATGCCGGCAACCGCGAAGTGGGTGGCAAAAAAAGTCGGCATCGCGGACTACAACCATGGCCGCGTCAATGACCTGGAAACCAATGTCGCGCTCGGCACCAACTATCTGAAAATCGTGCTCGACGAGTTGTACAGCCATCAGGCACTGGCCAGCGCCGCCTACAACGCCGGACCCGGCCGGCCGCGCCGCTGGCGCGATGTGCGTCCGATGGAGGCGGCGGTGTTCGCTGAATCGATTCCCTTCAACGAGACGCGCGACTACGTCAAGAAGGTGATCAGCAACGCCGTCATCTATCAGGCGCTCTTTACCGGCAAACCGGCTTCCATCAAGGACCGTCTGCCGTTGGTGCCGGCCCGTCGCGCCGATGAGCGATCGACCGAGACGCCTTGAACTGTCGTTGTGCGTGTTCTCAAGCATGTCGCGATGGCCTAGAATTATTGACCGTATCGGTCGCGCAAATCGCCCCATGAACCCTAAGTACATACTCGTCATTGGCGGCAGCGGATTCGTCGGGTCCGCTATCGTCAGCAAGCTCGCGGCGCTCGGCAGTCGCGTGGTCGTGCCAACGCGCAGGCGCGAGCGAGCCAAACACCTGATTCTCCTGCCGACTGTCGATGTCGTGCAGGCGGACGTGCGAGATGACACAGTGCTGGCGGGACTGGTGGCCGGAAAGGATGTCGTCATCAACCTCGCCGGGATTTTGCACGGCGACAATGCGCGTCCGTACGGCAAGCGCTTCGCGGCCGCGCATGTCGAATTGCCGCACCGGATCGCTGCCGCATGCGCGAGTGCCGGCGTGCCGAGGTTGTTGCACATGAGTGCGCTCGGCGTTGGGCCTGACGCCCCGTCCATGTACCTGCGCTCCAAAGCGGCAGGGGAAGACGCGGTGCGCGATTGCGCCGACGGCTGCGCATGGACCATCTTCCGGCCGTCGGTTATTTTCGGCCGGGACGACAGGTTCATCAATCTTTTCGCCCTCATACAGCGCTTTCTGCCGGTCATGGCCGTGGGCGGCGCCGATGCGCATCTGCAACCGGTGCATGTCGAGGATGTCGCGTCGGCGTTCGTCAACGCCATCGACACGCGGGCGACTTTCGGCGGCGTGTTCGAACTCGCGGGACCGAAGCAATATTCGTTGCGCGAAATCATCGCGTTTGCCGGACAGGCCAGCGGGCACCCCCGACCCGTGATCGGACTGCCCGCCGGTCTGGCGCGGCTGCAGGCGTGGATGATGGAGTTCGCCCCCGTTGCACTGCTGTCGCGCGACAACATTGATTCCCTCAAGGTGGACAGCGTATGCGCGACACCGTTTCCGACAGTCCTCGGGGTGCCGCCTGTGACGCTCGAGTCGGTGATGGCGGACCATCTTGCCGGTCGAACGCCACGTCAGCGCTACATGCGCCTGCGCGATCGCGCAGGCCGATAGGCGCAATCACAGTGCGCGCCGCGCGGAGCGGCCAATCCGCACGCCGGCCATGAAAATCTACCAGGTGGGCGGATCGATTCGCGATGAGCTGTTGGGCTTGCCGGTCGCCGACCGCGACTGGGTCGTCGTGGGCGCATCACCGCAAGAGATGCTTGACGCCGGCTACAAACCGGTCGGCCGCGACTTTCCCGTTTTTCTGCATCCGTCGACGCACGAGGAATACGCGTTAGCCCGCACCGAGCGCAAGACCGCGCCCGGCTACAAGGGGTTTGCCTTTCACAGCGCTCCGCAGGTGACGCTCGCGGAAGATCTCGCCAGGCGCGACTTCACCGTCAACGCCATGGCGCGCGAGCGCGACGAGACCGGCGCGGCGCCGATCATCGATCCGTATGGCGGCCGAGCCGATCTCGCGACCCGCGTATTGCGCCATGTCAGCCCGGCGTTCGCGGAAGATCCGGTGCGCATTTTGCGCGGTGCGCGATTTATCGCCCGCTTCGGATTCGCCGTCGCCGCAGAAACCATGGCATTGATGCGGGACATGACCGCCAATGGCGAAGTCGATGCGCTGGTGCCGGAGCGGGTTTGGCAGGAGATCAGCCGCGGTCTGATGGAGGCGTCACCGCAATCCATGTTCGCGCTGCTCTCGGATTGCGGTGCGCTTGCGCGAATTGCGCCTGAGCTCACCCCATTGAATGTGAATTCCGCAGGAATGCTGGCGCTTGCGGCCGCTGCGCGCAGTGAACTGATGCTGCCACAGCGCTTTGCAGCGCTTTGCGCGAACCTGAACCCGGAGCTTGTCTCGTCTCTGTGCGAGCGTTGGCGTACGCCGGCGGAATGCCGCGATCTGGCAATGCTCGTGGCGCGCAATCGGGTGGCCTTGCTGACGGCCGCGTCTCTGGATGCGGCGCGGCTTTCCGAACTGGTGCGCCTGTGCGATGGATTGCGGCAGCCCGGGCGTTTTGGCTCACTCATCGAAGTGACTTCCGCAGTCGCCGCGACGATGGCAGGCGACGCTGATCCGCCTGATCTCGATCGCGCGCGCAGTCGCCTGATCATCGCGCTTCACGCCGTGCGAGCAGTCGACGCTGGAAAAATCGCCGCCACGGCGAAGAGCGCTTCGGAGATACCACGCCTCTTGCAGGCGGCGCGGTTACAGGCCGTTGCGGACGCGCTCGACACAAATGACCTGCAAGGCAAGCCTTGATCGCGGCGGGTGGCGCTTGCCGGCCGCATTGGGCCTGCTGTCGGACTAGCGCACTAGCAGCCTGTCGGACTTGGGGAGCGTCGGCTACAAATCGGCCGCAGCGGTCCATTTTTCACCGCCTTCTTGTCCCATAGCCCGGCTATGGGACAAGAAGGCGGCAAAAACTGTCCTCGCTGGGGCCGATTTTCGCTTTCGACGCCCCAAGTCCGACAGGCTGCTAGCCCTACTTTCGCGAAAAATTGAAGATACTAAAGCGATGGGATGTGATTTTAGCTCTCATACTAAGTCTTTCTAGGTCGTGAAGTCATACATGAA
>JAYVST010000481.1:0-1606 GCA_043775255.1 Burkholderiales bacterium | reverse complement strand
CCGGGCTGAAAGTGCCGCGCGCTCAGTGCACGTTGCCGAACAGGTCGTTGACGTTGGCAATCAACTTGTCGGCCACGACGCCGGCATCGACGGAAAAATGGCCGTCGCGAATCGATTGTTTGATTTGTTCGACGCGCCCGGCATCGAATTCGGCGCCACTGTCGCCGGCGGATAGCGAGGAAACGCCATCGGACAGGTGAACCGAGGTGGCGCTGGCGGGCGCAGCGGCGCCGCCTGCGGCCTTGGTTGCCGGCTTGCCGGTCGCCACGTCAAGCCGAACCGGTTCCGAGGATCCGTTGACTTTCATTTGCTGTTCTCCCTGTTTGATCGCGCTGCATTGGGCCGACCCGTCGGACGCTCGAATTGAGTCGCCGGGCAAGGCTGGAATGGCGCGTGCAAAGCGACATATGCTGGGTTTACGACGCTTGCAGTGGAAACTTTAGGCATCAATGGCGTGGAATAGGGCATTTTTCGGGGGTCAGTTTGGACTCAGAGGCGCATTTCGACCAGGCGGCCGGGGCGTGCGATGCCCTGAACCACCCGTCCCGATTCGGTCTGTACGCGCACCGGGGCGCCGTCGGCAGCAGCGGCCAAGGCACGACCACTGGCGCTGACGGTAAAGCCGCCTCCGCTGTAAATCAACCGCACGGTGTCGCCGGCGCCGACTGCGGGTGGGGTGCGAAAGTACTCCGTCCGCAGGACCTGGCCCGCCGCAATCGCCCGAGCGGCGGTCTTGCCTTCCAGGGAGTTTGGATCGGACAAGGCCGCGCCGGCCTCGCGCGAAAGTTCCACTTCTTCAAGTTGCGCGTCGTCCGTACCGAAGGCTTGCCCATAGGAAATCGGCCGCGCAGCCACCAGGGCAAGGCCAAATACCCTGACTTCGATTGGCAGAAACACGTTCCAACTGGCGCCGAGCGTACAACGCAGGCCGATTCTGGTCTTGCCCCACAAGCGCGCATTGCCCGGAACGTAGGGCTCGACCTGCGCGCAGGGCGCCAGATTGAGGCGTTCGTCGAGTTGCCCCACGGAGATCTCGACCCGTCCCGGCAATCCGGTGGTCGCCTTTTCCAGGTAGAGCCGCACCGGATCGACATTGGTCTGCGCGCTGCAAGGCATGCCCGGCATGAGTGCGGCAAGTGCTGCCGCCACGAGCGCCAGCTTCGCAAGCGCGCCATGGGCCCATTGAAGTCCGCCCAGATTTTGCAACATGGCAAAGGGTGATGGCATTGCGTGCTTTTCGAAAGAGCGCTGGTGGAAGGGCGGATGAATTCGATGACCGAACGAACAGTGGCGAGGATACAACTGCGACCGTGTCGCGACGTTGCATGAAAAAGGCGGTGAACACCGGCCTGTTCGTCAGATAGTCAGGCTCAGGTATTTGGTGCAATAGCCGCCATTGACTCCCTCAGACCGGAAGCGCGGGTCACACCGGCCGGCTACCGCTTCTCGGCGCCAGACTTTTTTGCTCGGGAACCATGCTCATGATCGGCAAGCTCAACGAAATGCTGGACTTTCACGCAGGCGCCTTGCGCCTTCGTTCCGAGCGGCAACAAGTGCTGGCGGCCAACATCGCCAATGCCGACACGCCAGGATACAAGGCGATCGA
>JAYVST010000480.1:0-2694 GCA_043775255.1 Burkholderiales bacterium | reverse complement strand
ACGGCGACCACCGATCCGCTGACGCTTCTGGGCACGACGGCGCTCTTGGTCAAGCAGGGCGCGGCAATGTTTTCTTACGCGCGTCGCCATCGCGTGCCGCTGGCGCTGGTGCGGGTTTCGATCGACGATTTCAAGCGCCTGCGCGGCAAGGTGGGCGAGAGCGTGGCCGACCAGATACTGGTGGCGGTGGCGCGGCTCCTGGTTTCGCGACTGCGCAAGGAAGACGTGGTGGCGCGCACCGACGCGGCCGAATTCGCGATTGCCGCGCCGGCCGCATCGAGCGTGGCCGCCGCCAAGTTTTCGCGCCGACTGGCCAGCGACATTCGCGGTGCGCGCATCACCTGGCAAGGCAAGAGCCTGAAGATAACAGCGTCGATCGGCATCGCCGACAGTACCATCGCCTCGACCCAGAGTTTTGCCGACCTGCTGTCCTTGGCCGGGCGCAGGATGGAGCGGGCGCGCACGCTGGAAGGCGAACGCGTGGTCGCCGAAGACGAAGTGGGCGAGGGCGCGACGGCGCCTGCCGCGCCGTCGGTGGAGGCGGCGCTGGCACTCCTGGCGCAGGGGCGCGGCGAGGAACTGCGCGCGCATGCCTCGGAGCTAGCAGCGATGGTTTATCCGCTGGTCAAGTTCTGTGACGACCTGTTCACTGCCGCCGAGCGCAGCCGCATTGAGCTGGCGGCAACTCAGAAACTCACCACGCTGAAGGGCGATTGACCGGGCCAGGTGCGTCCCGGCCACCATCATCGGGAATCTCGAGGGAAACACAATGACCTATGCGCAATTTCATCAACGCTCGCTGGCTGATCGCACCGGCTTCTGGGCCGAACAGGCGCGCCTGATCGATTGGGAGACCGAGCCGGCGCAGGTGCTCGACTTCTCCCGTCCGCCGTTCGCCAAATGGTATGTCGGCGGCCGCACCAACCTGTGCCACAACGCGGTGGATCGCTGGCTCACGCGCGACGGCGGCGCGCTGGCCGACAAACCGGCGCTGATCTACATCTCCACCGAGACCGGGCAGGAGCGCACTTACACGTTTCGCGAACTGCACGCGGAAGTCAATCGTGTCGCGGCCATGCTGCTGGGCTTGGGCGTTGCGCGCGGCGACCGTGTGCTGATCTACATGCCGATGATCGCCGAAGCCGCGTTCGCCATGCTGGCGTGCGTGCGCATCGGGGCGATCCATTCGGTGGTGTTCGGCGGCTTCGCCTCGCACTCGCTGGCCAACCGGATCGAGGATGCGAGCCCCAAGCTGATCGTTTCCGCCGATGCCGGCTCGCGCGTAGGCAAGGTGGTGCCCTACAAGGGCCTGCTCGACGAAGCGATCCGGCTGTCCACGCACAAACCGGAAAAGGTCCTGCTGTTCGACCGCAAGCTCGCGCCGATGACCAGGACCGCAGGCCGCGATGTCGACTGGGCCACACTGGCGGCGTCGCACGCGCAGGCGCAGGTGCCATGCGCCTGGCTTGAGTCTTCCGAACCGTCCTACATCCTCTACACCAGCGGCACCACCGGCCGGCCCAAGGGCGTGCAGCGCGACACCGGCGGCTATGCCGTGGCGCTGGCGGCGTCGATGCGCCACATCTACTGCGGTCTGCCGGGCGAGGTGTATTTCTGCACCTCCGATATCGGCTGGGTGGTGGGGCACTCCTACATCGTCTACGGACCGCTTCTGGCGGGCATGGCGACGGTCATGTACGAGGGCACGCCGGTACGTCCGGACGCGGGCGTCCTATGGAAGATCGTCGAACAACACAAGGTGTCGGTGATGTTCTCGGCGCCCACCGCGATCCGTGTGCTCAAGAAGCAGGATCCGGCCTACCTGACGAAGTACGACTTGTCTTCGCTCAAGGCCCTATGGCTGGCCGGCGAACCGCTCGACGAGCCGACCTCGCGCTGGATTTCCGAGGCCCTCGGCCGCCCGGTGGTCGACAACTACTGGCAGACCGAAACCGGCTGGCCGATTCTCACCTACCCGTTGGGGATCGAAGACCGGCCGCGCAAATTCGGTAGCCCGGGTTATCCGATGTACGGCTATGACGTGCGCCTGCTGCATGAGACCACCGGCGCGGAAGTCGACGTCGGCGAGAAGGGCGTGGTCGCTGTGCTGCCGCCGCTGCCGCCGGGCTGCATGACTACTGTATGGGGCGATGACGAACGTTTTGTGAAGACCTACTTCGCAAGCGTGCCTGGGCGCCAGGTGTATTCGACCTTCGACTGGGGCATTCGCGACGCCGACGGTTGCCATTTCATCCTCGGTCGTACCGACGACGTAATCAACGTCGCCGGGCATCGCCTCGGCACGCGCGAGATCGAGGAGTCGCTGTCGTCGCATGCCGCCATCGCCGAAGTGGCGGTGGTGGGCGTAGCCGATAAGTTGAAAGGCCAGGTGCCGATCGGTTTCGCGGTAGTCAAGGACGCGGCCATGATCGACACGCTGGAAGCGCGCCTGAAACTCGAGGGCGAGTTGATGAAAACCGTCGACGGCCAGTTGGGCGCGATCGCGCGGCCAAGCCGCGTGTATTTTGTGACCCTGCTGCCGAAAACCCGTTCCGGCAAGGTGCTCAGGCGCTCGATCCAGGCGATCTGTGAAGGGCGCGACCCGGGCGATCTCACCACCATCGAGGACCCGTCGGCGCTCGCGCAAGTGACACAGGCGGTCGCGCCGGCCTGAGAGCCGGTGAATATTTCTAC
>JAYVST010000479.1:0-2439 GCA_043775255.1 Burkholderiales bacterium | reverse complement strand
CGCCGGCAACCGAGAAACCTGCGCTGCTGCTGCGCAGAGGCGCTCCCCCAAGCGCCAGTTCATGCGATGAAAATCCGCGCGGTTTGACCGGGCGGCGCGCAAGCTTCTATAATACAAAGCTTTTTTCAATTTGGATTTCCTCGCGTATGACGCAGAAACGCCGCAAGCTGGTGGCAGGCAACTGGAAAATGAATGGCTCTCTTGCGGCCAATGGCGAGCTCATGGGCGCGCTTCTGGCAGGCGCGGCTACGTTCACAGGCGCCGAGGTCGCCGTGTGCGTGCCTGCACCCTATCTCGCGCAGGTCGGCGCGATCGTCGGTGACGGGCCGATAGCGCTCGGCGCGCAGACCATGAGCGAGCATGCAGCGGGCGCCTACACCGGCGAAGTTTCCGCAGATATGCTCAAGCAATTCGGGTGTCGCTACGTGATCGTCGGGCACTCGGAGCGTCGCGCCCTGTTTAGTGAAACCAATTCGCACGTGGCAGCCAAGTTTGTGGCGGCGCTGAACGCCGGAGTGCTGCCCGTGGCTTGTGTCGGCGAAACCTGGCCGGAACGAGAAGCAGGGGCGACCGAGGCGGTCATCGCAGCGCAACTCGACGCCTTGCTTGATGCCGCCGCTGCCGAACGATGGGGCGGCGCCGTCGTCGCTTACGAACCCGTCTGGGCGATCGGAACCGGCAAGACCGCGACGCCTGAACAGGCGCAGTCGGTGCATGCGTTCATCCGCGCACGGGTCGGCGCGCGCCATGCTGCCGTCGCCGCTAGCGTACGCATTCTCTACGGCGGCTCGGTCAACGCCGCCAACGCCGCGGCACTTTTCGCCTGTCCCGACATCGATGGCGGACTGGTGGGCGGCGCATCGCTCAAGGCCGCCGAATTCGTCGCGGTATGCAAGGCAGCTTCCAACCAGGACCATTCATGAACATCGCTTTCAACATCATCCTTCTCGTGCATGTCGTCGCCGCCATCGGAATCATCGTACTGGTGTTGCTGCAGCATGGCAAGGGTGCCGACATGGGGGCCGCGTTTGGCGGCGGCTCCGCAGGCAGCCTGTTCGGTGCTTCCGGAAGTGCGAACTTCCTGTCGCGCCTGACTGGCGTGCTGGCAGCTGTGTTTTTCCTGACCAGCTTGTCGATGACCTATATCGCGACCCACAAACCCAAGAGCGGCGGCGGTGTGATGGATTCGGTAACCGATGCGCCGAAGGGGCCGGCCGTGCCGGGTGTTCCGGCGCCCGCCGGCATTCCCGGTCAGTCGGGCACGGCCGCGCCGGTCGTGCCGGCAGTGCCAAGCGTTCCCACGCCGGCGGGAATTCCCGGGCAGGCCGGTGCTCCGGCTGTGGCGGCTCCAGCCGCGCCGAGCGTACCGGCGGGTGCCGGTGAAGCGGCAAAGAGCAAGGAGATTCCGAAGTAAAACACGGTACAATCTTGGTCGTTGTACAGCATGCCGACGTGGTGGAATTGGTAGACACGCTGTCTTGAGGGGGCAGTGCCGAAAGGCGTGTGAGTTCGAGTCTCATCGTCGGCACCAGCGCAGTACCGGTCCGGTTCCTCTGCCGGATCTTATGTCGAGCACCGAATGAATCTCGAAAACTACTTCCCGATCCTCCTGTTCATCATTGTCGGGATTGGTGTGGGCGTCGTACCGATGTTTCTCGGCAGCGTCCTCGGACCGAATCGGCCGGACAGCGAGAAACTTTCACCCTACGAGTGCGGATTCGAGGCCTTCGAGGATGCGCGCATGAAGTTCGATGTGCGCTACTACCTGGTGGCGATACTCTTCATCCTGTTCGATCTCGAAACGGCGCTCCTGTTTCCGTGGGCATCTGTCGCGCGGGAACTTGGATGGCAGGTGTTCATCGTGATCCTCATCTTCATCTTCGAACTGGTGCTTGGTTTTGTCTATCTGTGGAAAAAGGGTGCGCTCGATTGGGACTGACAGCGGGTACATGAAACCATGAGCATCGAAGGCGTTCTCTCCGAAGGGTTTGTCACCACCACCGCGGACAAACTGATCAACTGGACTCGCACCGGGTCGCTCTGGCCAATGACGTTCGGGCTGGCCTGCTGCGCCGTTGAAATGATGCAGGCCGGAGCCGCGCGCTACGATCTCGACCGTTTCGGCATCGTGTTCCGACCCAGTCCGCGCCAGTCGGACGTGATGATCGTCGCCGGCACCCTGTGCAACAAGATGGCGCCCGCCCTGCGCAAGGTATATGACCAGATGGCCGAGCCGCGCTGGGTCATTTCCATGGGGTCATGTGCGAACGGCGGGGGCTACTATCACTACTCCTATTCGGTCGTGCGCGGCTGTGACCGCATAGTGCCGGTCGATGTGTACGTACCCGGGTGCCCGCCCACCGCAGAGGCGCTTCTTTACGGCATCCTGCAGTTGCAGAACAAGATTCGTCGCACCAACACCATCGCCCGCTAAGCGGC
>JAYVST010000478.1:0-2515 GCA_043775255.1 Burkholderiales bacterium | reverse complement strand
AGCATCGCGTCCATGCCGAGAACATAGGAGCGCACGCCGAATCCGGCGATCATGCCGACGGCGGTCTCGGCCAGCACCGAATGGATGCCGCGCTTCTCGATGTTGGTCATGTGCACTTCGATGTAGGGCAGCGCGATCGCGCGCAGGCAGTCGCGCAGCGGGTAGCCGGCGAAAAGGAAGGAGGCCGGGTTCATCACCAGGCCATCCATCCCTTCGTCATCGGCGCAGTACAGGCGCTCGATGGCGGCGGATTCGCTGTGCGTGTACATGATGTCGAGTGCGTACTTGTGGGTCTTGGCATGCGCGAAGAGCAGCGCGTCGAGCTGGGCGGCGGTGGTGGCGCCGTAGAGCTCGGGTTGGCGGCGCCCGAGATAGCTCATGTTGGGGCCCTGGATCAGCAGAATGCGGGTGCTCATGGCGGCGCTATGGATTGTGGGGCGTTCAGTTGTCGATCTCGACTTCGGCTTCGATCTCGACCGGGATGTCGAACGGCAAGCTGGCCATGCCGACGGCGCTGCGTGCATGGGCGCCGGCCGCGGCGCCCCACAGTTCGAGGATGAGGTCGGAAAAGCCGTTGATCACCATCGGGTGACGGTTGAATCCGGGCGCGGCGTTGACCATGCCGAACACGCGCGCCCAGGCGGTCACGCGGTCGAGATCGCCGAGTTCGCGTTTCAGGCTGGCCAGCATGGAAAGCGCGGTCAGGCGCGCGGAATCATAGGCTTCCTCGATCGTGATTACGCTGCCGACCTTGCCGAACGGCAGTGCCAGCGACCCGTCCGCGTTCTGCGGGCCGTGGCCGGAGACAAAGGCGCGTCGGCCCAGTACGCGCACAAAGCGGAACGGCAGCAGCACGTCCGGCGGCGGCGCGACCGGCGGCGGCAGTGTGAGGCCCAGGGCGGCAATGCGTTCTTCGATGCGTGCCATGGTCTCGCCTTTCCGTTATGCCACCGAAGCGCCGCCGAGCGCCTGGCGGATCGCCGCACCCATGGTGGCGGGGCGGTAGGGTTTCGTGATGTAGCCGTCGGCACCCAGCAGCACGCCCTTGGCGATGTCGGCGCGTTCGGTGCGGCCGGTCACCATGACCACACGCAGCGCCTTCAGGGCCGGATGCGCGCGCACTTTCTCGAGGATGTTGAAGCCGTTGACATCCGGCAATTCGACGTCGAGCAGCAGCAGGTCGGGGTAGGGCAGGCGGTTCAACGCGGCCAGCACCTCAGCGCGGTTCTTTGCGATCTCGACGGTGTGGCCTTCACGCGTGACAATAGTGCGCAGAAGCGCCATCTGCATGCTGTCATCCTCGACGATCAGCACGCGCCGGGCGCCCGCGGGTGCGCCGGTGGTGACGGCGGGCGGCTGCATGAAAAAACCGCTGCGCTCGATGCCCTGGAGGGTGCTGGTGGCTTCGAGCACCGCCATTTGCGAGGTTTTTTGCAGGTCTGCCTCCGGGGTCTTGGCCTCGGACTTGAGGTTCGAGCGCATCCATTGGCCGACTTCGTCCGCGGTCTTCCTGAATTCAGGGTCGGCCGTCATCTCCACATACCCCTGATACACATAGTTGCTCGGCGTAGGCGCCTCGAACTGCGCCACCGGTTCGATGTATTTCAGACGCGCAAGCTCGCTTGCCCACATGCCGATATCGTTGCCGGAGAGGTGCGCGAACCGCTTTTGCAATGCGGCCAGCGAGAGCTTGCCGTCGATCGCCGTCAACAAGCGCAGGAAGGCCGGTGACAGGCGGGTGCGCGGATCGAACTGCTCGTCGATACCGGCGCGGGTCTTGGCGAAAACGAAATCGAGGTTCACGGGCAATGGCCTGTGAGCGAGGGAAGACCCATTCTAGAACGTGTGGCGCCGCCGACGACAACATCGCGCCGAGCCGGTTGTGTCAGCCCGGCAAGTCGAGTGCGGCCAGGGCCACGCCGATTGCTGCGGCATCGCGCGGGCGCACCAGGCGGCTGACCTCGCGACCGTCGGCGAGAAACACCAGCGTTGGCCACAGCTTGACGCCGAACGAACGGCCCAGCGGACGGCCGCGGCCGTCTTCGATCTTCAAGTGGCGTACCTGGGGATAGCTTTCCATGGCCGCGCCTAGTTGATGCTGCGTGGCCCGGCAATGACCGCAGGTGGGGCTGCCGAATTCGAGCAGCAGCGGCCCGGCCATCGCGTCGATGGCGGTGCGCGTGGGTTCGGATGGGGAATATGTTTGAGTCAAGGCCATGCTGCTCTCAGTACGGGTGCGGAGAATGAATCGTTGCGAAACCGTGGTTGTGCCGGCGCGAACCTCCGGCATTTTCGCTGCCGTCTCGCCATCCCGGCATTGCGCTACGCGTGCAGGTCATGCCGGGACCTCATCCTACGGCAGCAGCCGCGCAGCGCGATACTGTTCCAGGTAAGACACGATCTGCCGCCCCGTATCGACCACACCGTGAAACCCGTCGCTGCGGATGCGCGTGGTGTCGGCGATGTTGTCATGCTCCACATTCCAGAAAAAGTCGGCGAATTCCCACGAGGCCAG
>JAYVST010000477.1:0-2488 GCA_043775255.1 Burkholderiales bacterium | reverse complement strand
GCCGGTTTCTTCGACGCCATGCCGCTGGCCACGATTGAGCGCGCCGAACTTGCGTTCGGCCTTTTTCCGCTGCTTGATCGGGCGGAGTTCGCCATCGATTCCGGCGAGCGCGTGGCATTGATCGGTCGCAACGGAGTCGGCAAGTCGAGCTTGATGGGCGTTCTGGCAGGGCGGCGTTCGCTTGATGCCGGCACATGTTGGCTGCGTCCGGGCTTGAAACTGGCGCTGGTCGATCAGGAGCCGGCGCTCGAGCCAGGTATTTCGGTCTTCGACGCGGTGGCCGGTGGACTGGCCGAGCAGCATGCGCTGATCGAACGTTATCACGCGATCCTGGAGCGCTCGGCAGAAAACCCGGCTGCGCTTGCGGATCTGTCCGGGCTCGAAGCCCGCATCGCCGAGACCGGTGCGTGGGACGCCGAGCGACGCGTTGAAATGGCGCTGGCGCGCCTTGCCCTGCCACCGGCACGCAGGGTGGGCGAATGCTCCGGCGGAATGAAAAAGCGCATCGCGCTGGCGCGCGCGCTGGTGGCTGAGCCGGAATTGCTGCTGCTCGATGAGCCGACGAACCATCTTGATATCGAAGGCATCGCATGGCTGGAACAACTGGTCGGCGGCTTTCGGGGCGCCGTGCTGCTGATCACCCATGACAGGATGTTTCTCGACCGTGTTGCCTCGCGGGTGGTCGAACTCGACCGCGGCAGATTGCTTTCCTACCCCGGCAATTTCGCCGCGTACCAGGCGCGCAAGGCGGCACAACTCGAAGTCGAGCGCGTGATCAACGCCAAGTTCGACAAGTTCCTGAAGGCAGAAGAGGTATGGATCCGCAAGGGCGTCGAGGCGCGGCGCACGCGCAACGAGGGCCGCGTGCGGCGCCTGGAGCATTTGCGGCGCGAGCGTTCGGAGCGGCGTGAGCGCCAGGGCGCGGTGAATCTGACGGTGGACGATTCCGCCCGCTCCGGCAAGTTGGTGGCTGAGTTCGAGGGCGTGAGCAAGACCTTTGCCGGCAACACGGTGGTGCGCGACCTCAACCTGCGCATCCTGCGCGGCGACAAGATCGGGATTGTCGGTGCGAACGGCGCCGGCAAGTCCACCTTGATTCGCCTGATGCTCGGCGATCTCGAACCCGATACAGGCACGATAAGGCGCGGCACACGCTTGGAGATCGCGTATTTCGACCAGTTTCGGGTCGCTCTGGACGAAGAGGCGACCTTGATCGACACCATCAGTCCTGGGTCGGAATGGGTGGAAACCAACGGCGGCACTCGCAAACATGTCATGACCTATCTGGCGGACTTCCTGTTTCCGGCCGAGCGGGCGCAGGCAAAGGTGGGCGCACTGTCCGGCGGCGAGCGAAATCGCCTGCTTTTGGCGCGATTGTTCGCGCGGCCCGCCAACATGCTTGTACTCGATGAGCCGACCAACGACCTCGACATCGACACGCTTGAATTGCTCGAAACCCTGTTGCAGGAGTACAGCGGCACCGTAGTTCTGGTGAGCCACGACCGGACCTTTCTCGACAATGTGGTCACCCAGGTCCTGGTATCGGAAGGGGACGGGCGCTGGAGCGAGAACCCGGGCGGCTATACGGAATGGCAGGCGGTGCTGGCACGCCGGGCGCCATTGCCGACTGCTCCGGGCCCTGGCGCGCGGGTTGCGGCAGCGCAGGTCGTCGGCAGTGCGCCGGCCGTTCCCGACGCAACGGCCAAGCGCCAAAAGCTTTCGTTCAGGGAAACGCGCGAACTTGAGACCCTGCCGCGCCTGATCGAATCGCTCGAGGCGGAACAGGCCAGTATCAATCAGAGGCTGGCAGACCCGCAACTCTATGTTCGCGCACCGCACGAAGCAGCACCGGCCCGTTCGCGCATCGATGCCATCGAGATGGAATTGATGGTCGCGCTGGAACGTTGGGACACCCTGGAAAAGAAAAGGGGTTGAAGAGTTGGTCTCGTATAATCCTGGGGGTGGGACGTCACGTGTCGCTGCGGTTGCGGCAGGCGCTTCGCAGACGCCAAAATCCATCTGGAAAAACGCAATGGTTTCCACCCCGGCACCCGTCGTCCCACCCGACACAGGCAAATTCGCATGGCTTCCGGTCTCGCGCGGCAAGCGTGTCGTGCTGACCCTGGTCGCGGCAGCCTTGGCCTCACTGACCTTCGCGGCCTATCTACGCCCGAACATGGTGTTCGACCTGGCGAACATGATTTTTTGCAGCTGAACGCGCGACTTTGAGCGCCGCCGGCAAGTCCCTTGTGCGACCGAGTCATAACGGTTTGGACGGCGACTGGCCCACCTTTGCCGTGGATGAGCCCGGCCACCATGCAGCCCGTACAATCGATTGACAATGGCCAAGAACTCATACAACGAATCCTCGATCCGGGTCCTCAAGGGTCTCGAACCCGTGCGCGAACGCCCGGGCATGTACACCCGCACCGAAAGTCCGCTGCACGTCATTCAGGAGGTGCTCGACAACGCTTCCGACGAAGCGCTC
>JAYVST010000476.1:0-4178 GCA_043775255.1 Burkholderiales bacterium | reverse complement strand
CACTTACGATTTCGTCACTCTCACGCTGGGTACCGACGCCGGTATCGAAGGCGTGGGCGTCACTTTCTTCGGCGCCGCCTTGAATGGCGCGCTCAAGGCCGCCGTCGATGCGCTCGGCGCGCTGACCATCGGCATGGATGCGCTGCGCATCGAAGCCATCACCGAAAAGCTGATCGCCGCCGCCGGCTCTTCCGGCCCGGGCGGCATTTTCACGCTGGCGCTCTCCGCCATCGACATCGCGCTATGGGACATCAAGGGCAAGGCGTTGGGCGTGTCGGTGGCGAAGCTGCTGGGCGGGTTGCGCGAGACCGTGCCAACCTACGCCAGCGGCGCGCTGATGCGCCAGTTTTCGCTCGACACGGTGGAGAAGTCCGCCGCGCGTCTGGTCGAGCGTGGGTTTCGCCAGATGAAGATGCAGCTGGCCCTGCCCGGCCATACCAGTCCGGCAATCGAGGTCGAACGCACCCGCGTGATCCGTGCCGCTATCGGCGCGGACATCGACCTGATGTGCGACATCAACCAGCGCTGGGACGTGCGTCGGGCCATTTCCATCGGCCAGCGCATCGAGCAATACAACCTCTTCTGGCTCGAGGACGTGGTGGCCTGCGACGACTATGCCGGTCTGGCGAAAGTGACGAACACGCTGGCCACGCCGGTGGCGGGTGGCGAGTACGTCTATGGCCCGGTACCGTTTCGCCACATGCTGGAGGCCGGCTCGGTCGATATCGTGATGATCGATGCGCTGCGCGCCGGCGGCATCACCGGCTGGATGAAAATCGCGGCCATGGCGCAGGCCTTCAACCTGCCTGTGGTCAGCCACTTGCTGCCGGAAGTGCACGTTCACATGATCGCCGCGCTGCCCAACGCGCTGACGGTGGAGTACATGCCGTGGTCGTGCCGGCTGTTCGAGGAAGTGCCGGTGCCCAAGGCCGGCATGCTGACCGTGCCGGACAAACCGGGCTTGGGGCTGACGTTCGACCGCGCGGTGCTCAAACGTTACGCGGCGGGCTGAACTTAGCCGGTACACAGCGGAATACGACTTCCCCTTCATCGGGCAGACATGCCTGCCATGAACAAAATTCTTCGGCTTGCTCGGTCTTGGCAGCGCCCATCTGCGTGTCGATGTCATGGCGCAGGAAGCGCCCTGGCCCGCCAAGCCTGTCAAGGTGATCGTTCCGTTCGGCCCCGGCTCAGCGCCCGACGGCGCGGGCCGCGCGGTCCCGGTACGGCCTGCTGCGGCCGGTCTGCCCTGCGCTACGCGCGCAGTGCCGGTTGCCAGTAGCGCCGCGTGCATACCAGGACCAACACCCCCTGGGCCGCGAGCATCAGCGAGCCGATGCGGGGCGTGAACACGTCGGCAAGGAACCCGAGATAGACGAAACCGAGCGGGCCGGTGCCGATGCACATCGACAACAGGCCGAGCATGCGCGCGCGCAGCACCGCCGGTGCGGTCCGGTACACCAGGGTGGTCTGCAGCACGCTGAAGCCCACCCCGATCATCCCGATGAGGAACAGGAGCGCTGCCGCCATCGACACTGCGCTTGCCGTCGCGAAGGCAATCACCATCACCAGGTATAGGGCCACCGAGCCTGCATAGATGCGCCCGTGCCACGCCGGGCGCGCGAGCCCGACGATGAAGAGCGCGCCGAGGATTCCGCCGATGCCATCGCAGCTCGCGAGCAGGCCGACCCCCTGCGGGCCCAATAGAAAGTGCTCGGTGCCGATGATCGGCACCATGCTGAGGAAGGGCCAGCCGAAGACGTTGAAAATCATGGTGATCACGAACACGCCGATGAGGCGGTCATCGCCGCGCAGGCAGGCGAACCCTTCGCGCATGCTCGCGGCGAAGGAGGCGCGGCCCGCATGGGCGGCGCGAAGCCGAACCTTCAGGCCGAGCGCCGCCACCAGACTTGCGCCGTAGAGCGTCGCGCACAGCCAGAACACGCCAGCGATGCCGAAGCGGGCCAGCAGCACACCGCTCAACGCCGGTCCGACGATGCGGGTGATGTTGCTGGTGGCGATATCGACCGACATCGCCATTGCCATGCGATCCGGGCCGACCGCATCGCCGATCATGGTGCGGCGCACCGGGTTGTCGGCGGCCCAGCAGATGCCGTTGATGAAGCAGGCAAGCGCAAGATGCCAGACCCTGATCGCGCCGAAGGCAGCCATCGCGGCGAGCGCGAGCGTGGTGATCATCGAGACCGCGACGATCGCCAGCAGTGCGCCGCGTCGCTCGACGCGGTCGGCGGCGACGCCCAGGAAGGCGCCGAACAGTCCCATCGGCAGCAGGCGCAGCATGGTGAGCGCGGCGACCACAAACGCCGAGCCGGTGACTTCGTAGGCGAACAGCGCGAAGGCCAGCACCTCCAGCCAGCGCACCACATTGGCGACAAAGCCCACGAACCAGAGTCGCCGGAAGTCGGCGATCGCGAGCAGACCGGGCATCACGTTCTCAATCCGGCTTGAGGCCCGCCTCCCTGACCACCTTGGCGGCACGCGCCATTTCCGTCCTCAGCAACTCGGCCAGCACCTCCGGACCGCCGACCATGGGGTCGAATCCCACGCCTTCGATGCGGGCGGCCGTCTCCGGCTGACGCAGCACCACGGCAAGTTCGGCGCCGATCTTGTCGATCATGGCCCTGGGCGTGCCGGCCGGCGCGAACACCCCAACCCATGCGGAATACTCGAACCCGGGCAAGCCGGACTCCGCCACCGTCGGCACGTTTGGCGCGCCGGCCAGGCGGTTCGGGCTGGTGGTGCCGAGCGCGCGCAGTTTGCCCGCGTTGATCGCCTGGATCGAGGTGCCGACCGGTTCGCACACCAGCTGCACCTGCCCGCCCATCAAATCATTCAAGGCCGTCGCCGAGCTCTTGTAGTTGACCATCGTCAGCCGGATACCGGCCATGGACTTGAACATTTCAACGCAGATCTTCGAGCCGCTGGTGCCGGTGCCGTAGAACATTTCTCCCGGTTTCGCCTTGGCCAGCGCGATGAACTCTTTCAGGTTCTGCGCCGCCACGTTCGGATGGATGACGAGGATGTTGAAGGCGTTCTTGAAGGCCGTTGCCACCGGCACGAAATCGTTGACGGGGTGGAACGGCAGCTTGCTGCGCAGGCTGAAATTCGCCGCCAGTGTCGTGCTCGACCCCAGCACCAGCGTGTAGCCATCCGCCGCAGACTTGGCCGCCGCATCCATGCCGATGACGCCTTCTGCGCCGGGCCGGTTGTCCACCACCACCGGTTGACCAAGACGCTCGCCGAGCTTCTCGGCCACCACCCGCGCCACGATGTCGCTGGCGCCGCCGGCCCCCAGCGGCACGATCAGGCGCACCGGTTTGGCGGGATAGGCCTGTGCGCCGGCTTGCGCACACACCAAGCCAAGAAGAGAAGCGCCGGCCAATTCGGCCATGCGTGGCATTCTGAACATCGTGGGTCTCCTGTTGGAATTTTTCTGCAGCGGCATCAGAATACGCCTCCACAATATGCCCGCGCGATTCTCGCGCGGCCCAAATGTCGTCATGCAAGGAGTGGTGCGGTGGTCGCTCAGCCGAAAATCTATCTCGTACACGCGCTGGAAGTATCGATGGCGCCGGTGGCAGCGAGCTTCCGCACGGACTGGCCGCAGGCACGCCCGGCGCACTTGCTGGACAACTCCCTGTTCGCCGATTTCGGCGTCGACGGCTGCCTCACTGAAGCCATGATCGAGCGCTTTCGCATGATTGGCCACTATTGCGCCGCTGCCCACGCCGATGCAATCCTCTTCACTTGTTCGGCCTTTGGCCGGGCCATCGAGGCGGTCAAGCGCGACCAATCCATTCCGGTGCTGAAACCCAACGAAGCGCTCTACGACGACATGTTCACCCGGCGCGGCCGCATCGCGCTCCTCGCGACATTCGGGCCGACCTTGCCGTCGATGATGGCGGAAATCGAGGAGCACGCGCAGGCGAAAGGGGTCAGCCTGCAGATTCACACCCATCTGGTCGACGGTGCGCTCGATGCTTTGCTGGCCGGGCAGGCTGACCTGCACCACCGCCTGATCGCCGATGCGGCTGCCGGATTTGGCGGACATGACGCCGTCGCATTCGCGCAGTTTTCAATGGCGCCTGCCAAAGCGCTGGCGCAAGCGCTGGTCGATGTACCGATCCTGACTACGCCTGACAGCGCGGTCGCCAAGC
>JAYVST010000475.1:0-2434 GCA_043775255.1 Burkholderiales bacterium | reverse complement strand
CAAGCCGTGGCGCCACGGCTGTTATATGCGCAAGGTTGACCGGCATGCACAGCCTGGTGGTGCGCGACGGTTGGCAGCGGTTTGCCGGTACTTCTGCCGCGGTTGCCTGCGCACCCATTCCCGACTGCCTTTGTGCATCGCACCTCTGCGCTGGTACGACTGGGCAGTGCAGCAACTGGTGCTGATGTTGTTGCCGGCAGGAGCGTCGCTGCGCGCGGCGGCGCGATATGTCGCGGTGGATCGACATACCGCGCGCCGATGGCGCGGCTGGCCGGGGTGTCCACAATGTGAACCGCAAGCCTTTCGAATCCCGCTTCGGAGAATGCCCTTCAATACACTTCGTCCTGTCGCCAACTGAACGAAAAAGAGGGTCGGGATGCAGCCAAATCGATGGCGCACCGGATGGATCGCGGTCTGCATCCTCCTGGCCGCCGCGATGAACGCGCAGGCGCAAGGTTATCCGGGCCGGCCGGTCCGTTTTGTCGTCAACACTGCCATCGGCGGCACGGTCGACGTAACCGCGCGCATGGTGGCGCTGCATCTTTCGGAAGTGTTTGGCCAGCCGGTGATCGTCGAAAACCGCGACGGCGCCGGTGGTGTGGTAGGTGCCAATGCGGTTGCCAAGGCGCCTGCCGATGGCTACACGCTCCTCTACGGCTCGGCCGGCATCACTTCGTTCGCAGCCCTCAAGAAGGATTTGCCGTTCAATCCGGCAACCGACATGGTGCCGGTGGTGCCGGTGGTATCGCTGCCGTTCGTATTCATCACCCCGCCCGGTTCGCCGCACAAGACCCTGGCCGACCTGGTGGCGCAGGCCAGGAAGACGCCCGGGCGGATCAGCATCGGCTCGGGCGGCAGCGGTACCTTCGGGCACCTGCTCGGCGCGTGGCTCAAATCCGAGGCGCAGGTCGATCTGCTGCACGTTCCCTACCGTGGCGCGGCGCCCGCGCTCAACGCCCTCCTGGCCGGCCAGGTCGACATCTATCCGGATCCGATTCCGACCGCGGCACCGCTGGTGACCGCGGGCCGGATCCGCGCCCTGGCGATTTCGAGTGCGCGACGCTCGTCCCTGCTTCCCGATACCCCCACCCTGATCGAAGCCGGCTACTCCGTGCAGGGCGTGACATGGTTCGGCATCATGGCGCCGGCAGGCGTGCCGAAGGAAATCACCGCGCGCCTGAACGAGGAAGTCAACAAGCTGTTGCCCAGACTCAAGCCCGCCTGGGAAGCCGCCGGCTATCTGGTCGAAGGCGGGACCCAGGCCGATTTCGCCAAGCGCTTCGCCAATGAGTCCGCCACCTGGGCGAAGGTGATCCGGGAAGCCGGCATCAAGCCCGAGAATTGATGGCGCGCGATGGGTTGCCCATGATCGGAGCGCTGCTGCTGGCCTGCCTCGTCCTCGCCAACGGCACGGGCATGGCCCAACCCTACCCGGCCAAACCGATCCGCATCATCAATCCCTATGTGCCGGGAGGCTCCACCGACCTGGTGCTGCGCACCCTGTCGACCAGGCTCACCGAAGCCTGGGGTCAGCCGGTCGTGATCGAGAACCGGCCGGGTGGCGGCACCAACCTGGGCACCGAACTGGTGGTCCGCGCGGCGCCCGATGGCTACACCTTGCTCAACGCGACCAGCAGCCTGGCCATCAACGCCAGCCTGTATTCGAAGCTGCCCTTCGACGCCCGCACCGACCTGGCGCCGGTGATCCTCTTGACGCAGTCGTTCAACGTGCTGGCGGTCCATCCCTCGGTGCGCGCGCACACGCTCAAGGAATTGCTCGAACTGGCACGCGCGAAACCGGGCGCGCTGAGCTACGGCTCCTCGGGCAACGGCGCCACCAACCACCTGGCGATGGAACTCATGAAATCGATGGCCGGGGTCGACCTGGTCCACGTGCCCTACAAGGGCGGCGGGCAGGCCCTCAACGACCTGATCGGCGGGCAAATCCAGTTGATGTTCAACCCGCCCTCCTCGATCATGCCGCACGCGGCCAAGGGCCGGATACGCGCGCTGGCGATCACCAGCGTCAAACGTATCGACGGCATCGATCTGCCAACCATGGCGGAGGCAGGACTGCCGGGCTTCGAGTCGTCGGTCTGGTTCGGCCTGTTCGTGCCGGCCGAAACGCCGCAGCCGGTGATCCGCAAGCTGAGCGGCGAAGTCGATCGCATCCTGCAGATCGCCGACGTGGCGGAACGCTTCCGCGCGGCCGGCCTGGTGCCGGTCGGCGGCACACCGGAAAAGCTCAACGCCTATTTTCGCGAGGACCTCGCGCGCTGGGCCAGGGTCGTCAAGACGTCCGGCGCAAAACCCGACCAATAAGCGGGATGGCGCCGCTCCTGATGTGCCGGCTGGTCCTGCCGTGGATGCGCGCGCAACACTGTGGCGTGATCATCAACATCGCCTCGGACGCCGCCCGTGTCGCCACCCCGGG
>JAYVST010000474.1:0-1511 GCA_043775255.1 Burkholderiales bacterium | reverse complement strand
ACCCGGGCCTACACTCGACTCTCGTACGAAACGCTTGTCGGGTTCATCGAGCATTTCCACTCAAAGGGAGAAAAGCCATGCGCGTCATACCAATATCGGTTCTTCGGCATGCCGGCAAGCGGCTGTGTCAGTTTGCGCAATGCACAGCGCTGGTGGTACCGGCACTGGGAATATTTGGCGCAGACGCGTTGGCAGGCATCACCGTGTTTGAAGCTGTCGGCGCCAACCCGGCGGCCATCACCCCTACCCGCGACGCCTTTCGCACCGCAGTTGGCGGAGGTGCTGCCGCCGTTGCCAACGGTAATTTTGGGGACGTGCGCCGCGAGATCAACTGGGACGGAATTCCGGATGCGTTGTCAGCGCCCACCCTGATGCCGGGCAATTTCTTCAACGTCAATTCACCGCGCGGTGCGCTTTTCACCACACCCGGAACCGGCTTCCTCGCTAGTGCCAAGGCCGCAAGCGGCACGCCAATCCTGTTCGGCTTTCCCGGCGACCTGCAAACTTTCAGCGCCGAAAGACTGTTCGCGATCGTCGGCAGCAACACCATGGAAATCAACTTTCGCGTGCCCGGCACCAATACGGTGGCCACCACAAGTGCCTTTGGCGCCATCTTCGTGGACCTCGAGGACAACAACCCGATCGCTTTCACCAAGATGGAGTTTTTCGATGCGGGCAACGCGCTGATTTTTTCCCGTAACGGCCTCGCGGCAGGCAATCAGGGCCTGACTTTCTTAGGCGGCGTGGCCAATGCCGGCGAGCGCATTGCCAAGGTTGTCATCACCACGCCGGACAACTTCTTGTTGAGCAATGGCGTGCGGGCCAACGAGGTTAGCGATTTCGTCGTGATGGACGACTTCCTTTACGCAACACCTTCCGCAGTCCCGGAACCCGAAGTCTGGGCCATGGCGCTCGCGGGTCTGGCGCTTGTCGGATGGAGACGCCGCAAGCGGGCTTGAGTCGCCGCAATCCGCAAACCCCGCCCTGGCGGGGTTTTTTCGTTCTGGCACGCACGCGTCGCCCGCTCGTCAGCCGGCGCCGTGGTCGGTCGTATCAGTGCGCCAGCGACGCGTTTGCCCGCTCGATCGGATCGAGATAGCGCGAGGATCCGCGGCGCAGCGCTCGGTGGCCTGTCAATTGAACATCACCGGCTTTTTACCCGGCGGCGGCGAGTAGCGGAAGGTGCCGCGCTTCATGATGGCGTCGCGCCCGCCGACTGCCGCGATCTTCGCTGCCTGGTCGGCGCGCGCTGCGCGGTCTGCCGCTTCCGGATCGACCACGCTGCGCAGCTTTTCTTCGCAACCGGCAATCACTGCGGCATACGCGCCGTCCTGGCCCAAATCGTGCAGTTCGTCCGGGTCGGCGGCCAGGTCGAACAGCATCGGCGGCATGCCCACGTAGTGCACGTACTTGTACTTGCCGTGGCGGATCATGTAGCTGGCGGCGATCGCCGCAGCCGCATGGTATTCGGACAGGATCACGCGCTCGCGCGCGCTGCCGGCGGCGATCTC
>JAYVST010000473.1:0-3695 GCA_043775255.1 Burkholderiales bacterium | reverse complement strand
GCGTAGACCCGCGCATAGGCGGCGGCCTTTTCCGCGCTCGGCAGCAATTCGGCGCCGGAAAGAAAGCCGACATTGATGAGCGCGACGATGATTGTGCCGCCGACAATGGCGATGCGCCCGAGCGTCTGCATGGTGGTGTGCATCGCGCGCAGCGACTGTGGATCGACCGGAGTGCCGTCTGCATTCAGGTGCGGGACCGCCTCGACCGTCATCGCGTCGGCCACCACATCCTGCAACATGTAGCCCACCGGAGAGAGGATGCCCGCGAGGACATACCAGCGCTCCGCCGGCATTGCCGCGCGCATCGCTTCCGGGTGAGTGAGCAGGCCCAGCATGATGCCGATGCTGCCCAGGAGAAAGGCGGCTCCCAGAAACACGATGCCTTCCTTCCAGCGCCACAGCAGATCGACCACATGGCCGACCGGCATTTTCAGGGTCCAAGGCAGGACGATCCAGAAGCTCAGCGCCGCCAGAAACTGTGCCGACAGCCCGAGGTATTCCTTGACGAAAAACGTGCCGACGATGCCGGTCAGCCCCGAGATGCCGGCTGCCACGTAGACCATCAGCGGCGGCAGGAACGAAAACCTGAAGGAGCGCAGGAGAGATTGGGTGACCATGGCTTGCAGTGTACCGGCGGAGCGGGCGCGCAGCCCGTTACTGCCGCCATTCGATGCGTTGCGCAATTGATTCACTCTTGGCGATCGGCAAGTCGTGGACTTCGCGTCACGACATGCTGCCGCAGCGAATCTCACACGTGCGTCTACGCACCAGAGCTACGAACGCCGACTCCCGGCGGATGCGCGAACCCTCAGTGAAGCGCGTTGGCGCCCGGCGCAGCGGATTCCAGAAACAACCCGGCAGCATCGATCGGATCGAATGCGTAGACCTGGCGGCAAAACTCGCAATTCACCGACACCGCGCCCTTTTCAGCTACGATGTCATCGACCTCCGCGCGCCCGAGCATGCGCAGCATGTCGCCCACACGTTGGCGCGAGCAAGTGCAGCGGAACACGACGCTGCGTAGGTCGAACACGCGCAGGTCGAACTCGTGGAACAGGCGGCGCAGTAGCGCCCGTGCATCCAGATCCAGGAGTTCCTCCGGCGCCAGCGTGCGCGCCAGAATCGACGCGTCGCTCCAGCGCGACGGCATGGCGTTTCCAGCGCCTGCGCCCGGCAGGCGTTGCACCAGGAGACCGGCGGCACGCGCGCTGCCGGCGGCCAGGTGGATGCTGGTGTCGAGTTGTTCCGAGCGCAGCATGTAGTTTTCCAGCGCGCCGGCCAGATGCTCGCCCTCCAGCGCCACCACGCCCTGATAGGCCGCCTGACCGTCTCGCGGATCCAGCGTGATGACCAGCCTGCCGTCGCCGACCAGGTCGCGCAGGCTGTGCCGGTCGCCGGGCGCGAGCGCACCGCCCAGGGTCGCGGTGGCACGCATCTCGAGCGCTGCGTTGCATTCGACCACCATCACGCGAACGGGCGCGGACGGATTGCTCGCCTGCGTCTGCAGAATCAGGCTGCCTTCGAACTTGAGGGTCGAGCACAACAGCGCGGCCGCGGCCATGGCCTCGCCAAGCAGCCTCTGAACCGGCAATGGATAGTCGCGCCGCGCCAGAACTTCGCGCCAGGTCGCATCCAGGCCGACTACGGCGCCACGCACATCGGCGCTGTCGAAAACGAAGGGCAAAAGAGTATCCGGCATGCACGGGAATGAAAATGGAGGGGCGCGCACTGTAGCGCGAATCGAACCGCTTGCGCACACAAGCGCCCAAGCAGGGCCGAGTGATCGGTGCGCAGCGCGTCGCCACCGGCTGCGGCAACATGGAATGGCACGGCGCGCAACGCCGCCTGCACAGCCGCCGCAAGTATAATCGGTGCGTTAAGTCGCTCGGAGAAACCAGGCCATGAAGACTGCCGAAATCGCTCGCTTGGCCGACCTGCGCGGCCTGATCGGGCAGGAAATCGCGATCAGCGACTGGGTCACCATCACACAGGAACGCATCAACACCTTTGCCCAGGCGACCGGGGATTTCCAATGGATTCATGTTGACCCTGAACGTGCCAAAACCTCCCCGTTCAAGAGCACCATCGCGCACGGTTTCCTGACACTCTCGCTGGTCCCGCTGTTCTCGCAGGAATGCATCCGGATGCCGAGCGTGAAAATGGGCGTCAACTACGGGCTCAACAAGGTTCGCTTCCCCAGCCCGGTGCCGGCCGGCGCGCGCCTGCGCGGGCGTTTCGCAATCAAGGAAGTCGAAGACATTCAGGGCGGTGTGCAGGTCACCATGCTGGCCACGCTGGAAGTCGAAGGTTCCGACAAACCCGCCTGCGTGGCCGAGAGCGTCAGCCGCCGCTACGAGTAGGCGATACCGCCCTGCCGATGGACCTGGACTTAGCGCCCATCCGCATCGCACGGTGCGCCGACGCGCCGGCCATGGCGCAACTGTCGCGCGACACCATCGAAGCCGGTCTGCCATGGCGCTGGCAAGCACCCGCAGTCCTGCGCCTGATCGAGTCCGAACGGCACAACGCGATCGTGGCCGAACAGGATGACACCCTGCAAGGCTTCGCGATCATGAGCTACAACGATCACGATGCCTACCTTGCCCTACTCGCCGTGGCGCCTGCGGCGCGCCGCGGCGGTCTGGCGCGCCGCCTGCTTTCCTGGCTGCTCAAGACCGCCGACGTCGCCGGCATCTGCGCGGTCACGGTCGACTTGCGCGAAGACAACAGCGCCGCGCGCCGCCTGTACGAAGACGCCGGATTTGCCGAGCAGGGGCGCAAGGAAGGCGGCTACTACGGACGCGTCAACCAGATCACCCTCAAACTCGTGTTGCGGGTGCCGCCGAGCGCCACCTGACCGGCCCCGCCGCCGCGCTACTGCGCCGCGTTGCCGGCCAGCGCCCGTCCGGCAAGCGCCATCAGCGCCGCGCCGCCCGCGATCATCGGCAGGCTCAGCCACTGCCCCATGGAGAGTCCGAGCGACATCAGGCCGAGAAAACTGTCGGGTTCGCGCGTGAATTCGGCGATGAAGCGGAACAGACCATAACCGGCCAGGAACGCGCCGGACACCGCACCGGCAGGGCGCGGCGACCGCGCATAGATCCACAGCAGCACAAACAGCGCAACGCCTTCGAGGGCAAACTGGTACAGCTGCGACGGATGGCGCGCAATGCCGTCGCCGGCCTGCGGGAACACCATTGCCCACGGCACGCTTGCTGCGCGGCCCCACAATTCGCCGTTGATGAAGTTGCCAAGGCGCCCGAACGCCAGGCCCAGCGGCACCGCCGGCGCGATGAAATCCATCACCCCCCAAAACCCGAGCTTGCGGCTGCGCGCGAACCAACCCATGGCCGCAAGGACGCCCAAAAAGCCGCCGTGGAACGACATTCCTCCCTGCCACACAGCCGGGATTTCCGCCAGATGTTCGAGGTAGTAGCCCGGTTTGTAGAACAGCACGTAACCCAGGCGCCCGCCGATGATGACGCCGACCACTCCGAAAAAAAGCACGTCGTCGATCATGCGCGGGTTCCAGCCCAGTTGCGGCAGCCGGCGCGCGCGCAGGCGGCACAGCGCGATGAACGCGACAAACGCGGCCAGATACATAAGGCCGTACCAGCGGATCGCGAGCGGACCGATGGACAATGCGATGGGATCGAAATTCGGGTGGGTCAGCATGGTTCTTCCGTGCGCCGCGC
>JAYVST010000472.1:0-5168 GCA_043775255.1 Burkholderiales bacterium | reverse complement strand
CGGCTCAAGTCCGGCCTGGGCACCATCACCAACCAGTACGACGCCGAAGCCCGCTTTGCGGTCACGCGCGCGCGCGAAGTCGAAGCGCAAAACAAGCTGCGCGATGCGCGTCAGGGTTTGCGCGAGATCACCGGCAAGCTGATCGACGATGTGCAGTCCCTGCGCGGGGAATTCGCCTTGCAGACGCCGGACCCGGCCAACATCGATCAATGGGTGGACATGGCGCAGGAGCAGAATCTGGCGCTGCAGGCCAGGCGCGAGTCGGTCGAGGTGGCGCGCCAGGAGGTCGAACGCCAGCGTGCCGGCCACTTTCCCAGTGTCAACCTTTTAGTCAATCTCAATCGGCGCGATGCCGGCAGTTCGCTGGTGAACGGCTCGTTCGGTCTCCGCACGCTGGTCGAAACCTCCGACGTGACCCTGCGGGTGACGGTGCCGATCTTCGAAGGGGGCCTGACCAGCGCGGTGACCGCGGAGGCGGCGCATCGGTTCCAGAAGGTGCAGGAGGACCTCGAAATGGAGCGTCGCGCGGTGGAGCGCTCGACACGCGCCGCGTACGACGGCACGCTCTCGGCGGTAAACCTGGTGCAGGCGCTCAAACAGTCGGTGACCGCGCAGGAGAGTGCGCTGGAATTGAAGGAGCAGGGGTTCAAGGCCGGGCTGTTCGCGTTGCTGCAAGTGCTCGACGCGCAGCGTGATCTCTACCTGGCCCGGCGCGACCACGCGCAGTCCCGTTACGACTACCTGTTGTTTCGGCTGCGCTTGAAGCTGGCCGCAGGCATGCTGGCCGAATCCGACATCGTGGTAACCGGCGCTGCGCTTCAGTAGTCGTGGTAACCGGCGCTGCGCTTCAGTAATCGTGGGAACCGGCGCTGCGCTTCAGTAGGCGTGCAGCAGTCGCGGCGGACAGCGCGTTGAAAGCGCCTGCGGTGTTGCGCACCGAACCACTGCGGACCCGCAGCCGCGACCATGCCCTGCATTTGCAGGCATCGATCCGCGGGATGGCACCTACGCAATGACCGGCAGCGCAAACAAGGCAGGCTCACAGGCCCGCGTACTTTTGCAGATGATCGACAGGATTTTCAATTGGCAGACGACAACGGCATAGCTCTGATTACCGACGCCAGGCGCGCGGGCGGCGGGAACGCCAATTCGTTCGAGTCCGCGTTCTGGGCCCGTCTGGCCCACGCCGGCGATGCGAAGAATTTCGCCGCCAATTGGCTCGACATCCAGTGCCGCAGCTTCGAAGGCACGATTCGCGGTGCGGTCATCCTGCGCACCTCGGAAGCGGCTGCCTTCGCCCCGGTGGCGATCTGGCCGGAAGGTATTGAAGGCAGTCCGCGCCTGGCGGCGGTGGTCGAGCGCGCCCTGCAACAACGGCAGGTGGCCGTCGACGGCGTCACGCGCGCGGCGCGGCGCCAGGACCCGGTGTTCGTCGCCCATCCGATCATCGTCGATGACGAGTTGTACGGCGCGGCCGCGCTCGAAATCGAGGGCCGCCCGGAAGCCGCGGTGCGCGAACTGGTGCAGCGCCTGGGATGGGGCATCGGCTGGCTCGAAGCATTGGCGCGGCGCAAGACCTTCACCAGCAAGGCGCGACTGGTCACGGTACTTGAGCTGATCGCGACGGCGCTTTCGCATGAACGCTACCAGGCGGCGGCGACGGCGGTGGTGACCGAACTGGCCACCAGTTTCGGTTGCGAGCGGGTTGCCATCGGCTTCATGAAGGGGCGGCACATCATCGTCGGCGCTTTGTCGCATAGCGCCGCCTTCGGCAAGAAGACCAACCTGATCCGCGCCATCGAAGGGGCGATGGACGAGGCCGCCGACCAGTTGGCCACGGTGCTGTTCCCGGCGCGCAAGGACGGCCCGTTCCAGGTCACGCGCGCCCATGCCGAACTGCAACAGCAACTCGGCGCCGGCGCGGTGTGCACGGTGCCGCTGACCTCCGGCGGCAAGGTGCTGGGCGCCCTGGTGCTGGAATTGCCCAGTGGCGCCGAGTTCGACGCCCGCACCGTGGAGCTGTGCGAGCACGTCGCGCTGCTGGTGGGCCCGGTGCTCGACGTCAAGCGCCGGGAAGACCGCTGGATCGGTGGCAAGATGGTCGACAGCGCAGCCACCCAGCTGCGCCATCTCATCGGGCCGCGCCACTTCGCGCTCAAGCTTTGGGTGCTGGCAGTCGCGCTGACGGTGGCGTTTTTCTCCATCGTCGAGGGCGACTACATGATCACCGCCGACGCCAGCCTGGAGGGCCGTGTGCAGCGCGCGGTCACGGCCTCGCTGCAGGGCTACATCGTCGAGGCGCGTGCGCGCGCCGGCGACATCGTGCGCAAAGGCGACCTGCTGGCCACCCTCGATGATCGCGACCTGCGTCTGGAGCGGCAGAAACTGGTGAGCCAGGCGGCGCAGCAAGAAAGCGAGCGACGCCAGGCGATCGCCGAGAGCAACCGCGCGCGCGCCGGCATCCTCGACGCGCAAACCGGGCAGGTGCGTGCGCAGATGGCCTTGGTTGACGAGCAGATCGCGCGCACCCGACTGACCGCGCCGTTCGACGCCGTCGTCGTCAAGGGCGACCTGAGCCAGTCGCTCGGCGCGGCGGTGGAGCGCGGCAACGTGCTGTTCGAGCTCGCGCCGCTGGACACCTATCGCGTCATCATGAAGGTGGACGAGCGCGATATCACGCGGGTGGCGGTGGGGCAGGGCGGCCGCCTCGCGCTCTCCAGCATGCCGCAGGAAGAGATCCTGCTCACGGTCGAAAAGATCACGCCGGTTTCGGTGGTCGACCAGGGGCGCAATTTCTTCCGCGTCGAGGCGGTGGCTAAGGGCGCGATCGAGAAACTGCGGCCGGGCATGGAGGGTGTGGGCAAAATCGACGTCGAGCGGCGCAAGCTGATCTGGATCTGGACCCACAAGCTGACCCACTGGGTGCGCATGTGGATCTGGTCCTGGTGGCCGTGAAGCGCGGCCGCTCGTGAGCGATACGCTTTTCAGCCCTTCGTGGTACCGCGTGGCGGCGCTCAAGCCGCGCATCCGTTCGCATGCCCGCATCCTGCGCCAGTCGTTCCGCGACCAGGTGTGGTTCGTGTTGCAGGACCAGGCGGCGGAACGCTCGCACCGCTTCACGCCGGCGGCGCATCATTTCATCGGCCTGATGGACGGCGAACGCACCGTGCAACAGATCTGGGAAGCCGCCAGTGCCCACTTAGGCGACGGCGCACCCACGCAGGAAGAGGCGATCCGCCTGCTCGGGCAACTGCATGCGGCCGACGCGCTCCTGTGCGACGTGCCGCCCGACAGCATGGAGGTGTTCCGCCGCTTCGAGCGGCACGAGCGCATGCTGTGGAAGCGCCGTCTGTGGACCCCCCTGGCCCTGCGCTTTCCGCTGTTCGATCCGGACAAATTTCTTGAGCGCAGCATGCCGCTGGTGCGGCCCCTGTTCGGCTGGTTCGGCATCCTGCTGTGGCTGGCGGTGGTGGGGGCCGGCGCGGTGCTGGCGGTTTCGCACTGGACCGACCTGACCGAGAACATCACCGAGCGGGTGCTCGATCCCGCCAACCTGTTGCTGCTGTGGCTGGTGTACCCGCTGGTGAAGACCCTGCACGAGCTGGGACATGCCTATGCGACGCGCAAGTGGGGCGGCGAGGTGCACGAGATCGGCCTGATGCTGCTGGTGTTTTCGCCCGTGCCCTATGTCGACGCCTCGTCGTCCTGGGGGTTTCGCGATAAATGGAAGCGCATGGTCGTCGGCGCCGCCGGCATTGCGGTGGAACTGTTTCTAGGTTCGCTGGCGCTGTTCACCTGGTTGGCGGTGGAGCCGGGCATGGTGCGCGCAGTGGCCTACAACGTGATGCTCATCAGCGGCGTCTCGACTCTTTTGTTCAACGGCAATCCGCTGCTGCGCTTCGACGGCTACTACGTGCTGGCCGACGCCATTGAAATTCCCAACCTGGGGGCGCGCGCCAACCAGTATCTGGGCTATCTGTTCCAGCGCTACCTGCTCGGCAAGCGCGACGCCGAAAGCCCGGCCAATACCCGTGGGGAGCGGGTCTGGATGGCGCTCTATGGCGTCACTTCGTTCATCTACCGCATCTTCATCTCCTTTGTGATCATCCTTTTCATCGCGGGCAAGTTCTTTGTCGTCGGCATCGTGCTGGCGCTCTGGGCCATCGCCACCCAGTTGGTGATGCCGGTGGCCAAGACTCTCGCCTTTCTCACCAGCAACCCGGGCCTCAAGCGCCAGCGCGGGCGCGCGCTAGCGACCAGCGTGGCGTTGTTGCTTGCAGTGGCGGCATTGCTTTTCGCGGTCCCGTTTCCGCACTGGACCCGCGCCGAGGCGGTGGTGTGGGTGCCGGAAGAGTCGCAGGTGCGCGCCGGCGCCGAAGGGTTCATCGTGGCGCTGCTGGCGCCGGTCGACACCGAGGTGCGGCGCGGCCAGCCGCTGATGCGGGGCGAGGAGCCCTTTCTCGCTACGCGCGTGGCGGTGCTGGAGGCGCAGATGAAGGAGCTCGGCGCCAAATACGACGCACTCCTGCCGGTGGACCGGGTGCAGGCCGCGATGGTGCGTGACGAGATGGTCGCCGCGCGTGCCAACCTCAAGCGCGCGCGCGAGCGTGAAGCCGAGCTGACCTTCCGCAGCCCTGCCAGTGGCCGCTTCATCGTGCCCAACGCAGTGGATCTGCCGGGCCGCTTCATCAACAAGGGCCAGCTGGTCGGCTATGTGGTCGAGCCGCGCGAACTGATTGTGCGGGTTGCGCTGGTGCAGGACGACATCGCTCTGGTGCGCCAGAACACGCGCGGAGTCGAGGTGATGCTGGCCGCTTGGGGCGCCCGTCCGCTGGCAGCGCGCGTGCGCCGCGAGGTGCCGGGGGCGTCGACGCAATTGCCGACCGCGGCGCTGGGCAGCGCCGGCGGCGGGCCGATCGCGGTCGATCCGCGCGACAAGCAGGGCGTGACCACCGTCAAGCAGGTGTTCCAGCTGGACCTGGCGGTTCCTGCCGAGTTCCGCTCCGAATATCTGGGCTCGCGCGTTTACGTGCGCTTCGACCATGGCTTCGAGCCGGCCGGGATCCAGATGGTTCGGGCCTTCCGGCGCTTGCTCTTGCGGCAGTTCAACGTCTGATGTCGACCACCACCACGCTGCGCCCGGGCATCGCGCTCGGGCCCTATCCGCA
>JAYVST010000471.1:0-2202 GCA_043775255.1 Burkholderiales bacterium | reverse complement strand
CGCACCCGCATCAAGCCGCCCTGCAGGTCGCGGTTCAGGCGCGCCTGGGCCAGAATGGCGAGATCGGCGTCGTCCACATTCTTGAGCAGAGACTGCTGCACGGTGGCGACGTCATTGACCGACTCGGCCATCATGCGGGTGATTTCCTGGAAGCGCGTGAAACGGTCGAACTCCAGCGGATCGAACGACAGATGCTTCTCGTCGGCGTCGCGCTGGCGCGACTGCATCTGCGATTCGGCCGCGATCTCGATCTCGCGCAACTGGGTGCGCAGGCGCGCGACGCTTTCGGTGAGATCTTTCAGGCCCGCCTTGATCCCGCGCATTTCGCCTTCGATGCGCGAACGCGCGATCGCCACCTCGCCGGCCTCGTTGACCAGTCGGTCCACCAGGTCGGAACGTACGCGCAGCAGCGCGCGCTGTTTGCCCTCGGCCTCGGCCGTGGCAGGCGCAGGCGCAACCGGCCGTGCCAGACGCTCCGGACTGCGCACGAAGGATGGCGCGAATTCGGTCTCCACGGCCGGTGGCGCTTCGGCGCGGGCATCGACGTCACGCATAGGTTCGCGGACGGGCGAACTGCCGGCCTCCACAAGCGCCTGCGCGGGTTCTGCGCTTGCCGTGCCCGCGCCATCAGCAACCACTTCCGGCGAACCTGCGCGCAAGCCTTCCAGAAGCGCATTGATCCGATCGCAGGACGCCATCAGGCCTTCGGACATTGCGGGTGCGAGCACGGGCTGTTCGAGCGCGCTTTCCACGCGCGACTCCATGCTGTGGGTTACCTGGCCGATGGCCATCGCGCCGGCCATGCGTGCGCTGCCCTTGAGCGTATGCAGGGTCCGCTGCAAACCCTGGGAATTGCGCGCATCGCCGGGCGCATCGAACCAGGCGCGCAGCTGCTGCCCGAGCAGCGGCACAAGCTCGGCCGCCTCCTCGAGGAAGATCGGCAGCAATTGCGGATCGATTTCGTCATTGATGCGTTCGAGCAGCCGCTCGGCCGGGTCGAACCCGCGCGCGCGCAATTCGGCCACGCTCAGCGCGTCGGAGCTCGGCGCGGCGGGTGGGATTGCCTCTGCGGACAATACGGCGGGGGCCGGGGTGGCTACAAGCGCCGTGGTTGGCAGTTCACTACTCGGTACAACATCGGCGACGCCCGCACTCTGCGGAATGGCCGGCTCCGCCGCAGGCGTGATCGCGCTCACAGCCGCCGCAGCGGCAACGCCGGCCAGCGCCGCCAGCGCGGGCGCGAGAAGACTCGCGGTTTCGGAGACCGCTACAGGCGCCTCTTGGTCCGGCACCTTTATCGTTGGTGCAGCCGGCGCCTGCGCGGTGAGTTCAGTCGATGCTTTCGGTCGGTCGGTTTTCTCAGCCACAGGATGCGCTGCGGCATCCTCGTCGCCATCGAGGTCAATGTCGACCACCCCGGCGGCGGCGGCGTCGAAATCGAAATCAATCCCCTGCGCATACTCGGAGGGGTCCATGGTGGCCGGATCCATGGTGGACGAGTCCACGGTGGCCGGGTCCATGTTGGTCAGGTCCATGCTGGCCGGGTCCACGGTTGTCGCATCCGCGGCGTCGGCCGGCGAAACTGCACCGACCTGCGCCGCCGGATCCAACTCGGACAGCGCATGAGAGGCAGGCATGTCGAACTCGAAATCGACCTCTTCCGGCGCACTGTCCAACGCCGCCATCACGGGATCAGGCAATGGCGGGACCGGCGGCGGCGCGATGCGCACCGCTTCGACCGGCGCGGCCTGATCGTCGGCCGCAGGTGCGTCGAATTCGAAATCGACTGCGGCGGACGGCTGCGGCATAGCCGCATCCGCTGTTGCCGGCAAAAGCCATGCGTCGACCGGCGGCGCGGCATCGGTAGCCGCGACATCATCACCAAAAGTAAGATCGAAATCGACGCCGGACGATTGCACCGGTGCGTCCGTGTCGTCGGGCGAAAAATCGAAATCGACCTCGCTCACGCCGGCAACCGGCGCAGGCGCCATCGGCGCGGGTGCGTCTGGCGCCACCGAAGCCGGCATGCTCGTATCGTAGGCTACGGCAGGTTCGAACGCTGCCAACGTTTGCGTGCCTGCCAGGTTGCCGCGCAGGGATTTTTCTGCGTCGATCGGCGCACTCTCATCCATCGGCGGTGCTTCTATGTGCAACGACGACGGATCGGGCTCACCGGAGGTAGCCAGCCACGCGGCACGCAAG
>JAYVST010000470.1:0-1993 GCA_043775255.1 Burkholderiales bacterium | reverse complement strand
TGAAAAATGGACCGCTGCGGTCGATTTGCTCACCGACGCTCCCCAAGTCCGACAGGCTGCTAGCACCTCCTCGATCCGGTCCATCACGTGTCGACTTAGCGTCGCAAATTCCGTTTCCGTCATAATCACCTTTGCTCCGCCCAAGATTGCCGCTTAGAGTGCGTTCCTGCATATACCTCATGCTGACCTGTCTCATCGCTGCCTGCGGCCATCGCGGGCCGCTTTACCTGCCTGGCAAGCCAGGTGACCCTGCCTTCGATCGCCAGAATCGGGGCGCGGTTACGACTTCACCTGTCCCATTGCCGCCACCACGAAATGATAGGTCTATTGATGACGAAGGCGGGCGTTGATGAGCGGATTCAGATTTTTTGACTATCGCGAAGGTGCCCTGTACGTCGAAGAGGTCGCATTAACGCGCCTGGCTGCGCAATACGGCACGCCCACCTATGTGTATTCGCGTGCTGCCTTGACCGCCGCGTGGTTCGACTTCACACGGGAACTTGAAGGTCGCGATGCGCTGGTTTGCTACGCGATGAAGGCCAATTCCAACCTCGCGGTACTCAATGCTTTTGCGCGGCTTGGAGCCGGGTTCGACATTGTCTCCGGTGGCGAGCTCAAACGGGTGCTGGCCGCCGGCGGCGATCCGCGCAAGGTGATCTTCTCTGGCGTAGGCAAATCCGAAGCGGAAATCGCGCTGGCATTGTCCCATGGCATCCTTTGCTTCAACCTTGAGTCTGTGCCGGAGTTGGACAGGGTGGCGCGGGTCGCCGATGCGTGTGGCACCGTCGCACCGGTTTCCATCCGGGTCAATCCTAACGTCGACGCCGGTACTCATCCCTACATTTCAACCGGCCTCAAGGAAAACAAGTTCGGCGTGGACATCGAAACGGCGATCGGCATGTATCGCCAGGCCTCGCGCATGCCTGCGGTGCGCATCGTCGGAGTTGATTGCCACATAGGCTCCCAGTTGACCGACCCGGCGCCCCTGTACGAAGCGGAGGACAGAATGCTGGCGCTGATCGACGCGCTTGCGGGCGAAGGCATCGGCATCGGTCATCTCGACCTTGGCGGCGGGCTTGGCATACGCTATAGCACGGAGACGGCCCCGGATGCGGGCGTCTACATGCGCGAAGTACTGCGTAGAGTCGGTTCCCGCCCCCTCAAATTGATGTTCGAACCGGGCCGGAATCTGGTGGGCAACGCGGGCGTGCTGCTGACCCGGGTGGAGTTTCTCAAGACAGGCTCGGTGCGCAATTTCGCCGTGGTCGACGCGGCGATGAACGACCTCCTGCGCCCGGCCCTGTACGCGGCGCACCATGAGATTTTGCCGGTTCGAGTGCTCGCGCAGGCAAAAATTGCCTGCGACGTTGTCGGGCCGGTATGCGAGTCCGGCGATTTTCTCGGCAAAAACCGCGACCTGGCCACGGCACCCGGTGAACTTCTGGCGGTAATGTCGGCAGGCGCCTATGGCATGGCGATGGCTTCGAACTACAACACGCGCCCGCGTGCAGCCGAAGTCATGGTTGACGGCGAGCGGCACCAACTCGTGCGACAGCGCGAAAAGGTGGAAGACTTGTACGCCTTGGAGTGCATCGCGCAATAGCCGTCGAAAAAGTTGTCACAAGGCGCGGGCGCATGCGACGGCCGACGCCCAAGCCCACTGGAAGTTGTAGCCGCCCAGCCAGCCGGTGACATCGACGGCCTCACCGATCACATGGAGCCCGGGGATGCTGTTGACCGCAAGCGTACGGGATGAAAGTTCTCGTGTATCCACGCCACCCAGAGTCACCTCGGCCTTGCGAAATCCCTCGGTGCCCACTATCTTGGGCAGCCAGGTCGAAACCGCGCTTGCAAGCGCGTTGAGCGCCTGATCCGGCAGATCGGGGATACTGCGCTGTCGCAGGTCCGCCGGTAAATGCGCCCCGACCCAATAGTCGGCAGTCCGGCGCGGCATCTGGGCCGACAACATCGCTGACGCGGTTCCGCGCAGTTG
>JAYVST010000469.1:0-3049 GCA_043775255.1 Burkholderiales bacterium | reverse complement strand
GGGCCAGACCGTGACCAAGGAAGTCTCGATGATCAAGGCCCTGGCCGGGGAACTGGTCAACGAGGTGATGTACGACTGCCTGCAGTTCCACGGCGGCTTCGGCTACATCCGCGAATCGGCGATCGAACGCATGGCGCGCGATGCGCGGGTGCAGTCGATCGGCGGCGGGGCCACAGAGGTGATGCTGGAGGAAGTAGCGAAGCGGATGGTTTAGGCTGGCGGTCCGATATCTGCGCGCCGTGCCCCTGCGGCGAGCGCGGGCGGGACGATCGCGACCGCGACCGCGATGAACACGAAGACCGCGGACGCGGCAAGCAAAAGGGTCACGGCAACTGCTGCGGTCACCGCGACGACCGCACCGGAGCGGCTCGGGGCGATTCTTGATGAGCTATATCAACCGCCAGGTTTCCGATCCAGAGTTCGCGCGCGTATGCGCGCGCCTCAGGACTTTTGCTCATCGAGAGCGGCGAGCGGCGGCGCACGTAGCCCTGTAATCGCCTCGCGCGCACCATCGTTTTCATCGACGCGCAGGGGCGCGCTGGCGTTTTCGGCGCCGCAGTGCGGGCAGACCACGAAGCGGTCGCCCGTCGGCCCCTGCACCAGTGGATCGATGGCCATTGGCGCCACCGCCTGATTCATGCCGACCTGCTCGTACCAATGCAGCACGTCCTCGCCGCAGCGCGCGCAAAAATCGACAAAGACCGCCTGGTTTTCCATTTTGGTGGCGTCGGTCACGGCAAGGCCTCCAGCGCCGGATGTTGTTCGGGCGGCGAATCCATAGGCTTGGGTTCCGCCTCGGGTTCCGGGTTGGGGCCGGGTTCGTGCGGTTTGCCTATCATGTTCGATCTCCCTGACCACGCATGCGGTCGAAAATTGCCACGCAAGCCCGCATAAGCCAAGCCGCCAGGAGCGACGAGTGAAACCAATGTGTTGATTGTTATTGAGGTAACCGCGCTTATCGGGGCGTGCGGCAAGAGCGACCCTGTGTTGCAGAAAACCGGCGCATCCAATACCTCACCGATCACCGCCGGGGTTGTCAAGCCCGCAATTCCGACCGCGCCCTTGCCCGACGCCTGGGTGTTGAACGGCTGCGAGATGTACATCACCAACGGCGTAACCGGCGACATCTATTGCGTGGCCGCCAAGACCGGCGATGTCCGAGGCGATGCAACTTTCCATCGACGACCGCGCCCCATCTGGCCGAGCGCTTGGTGGCAAGCCTCGCAGGCAATGACGAAATCCTTGCGGAACGGATCGCGGAAGGGGAACTGCGGATCGCCGAATACGGCTGCGGCGAAACGGAAGCCGCCCCTATCGGACGGGTGCTCGTCAATTCGCGAGCCAGATGGCGCGACGGAACCAACCTGCCTGGAACTGCTCGTTCTTCGCTTCGCCAAGGAACAAATTGACCAGGCGATCGACTGCTACGCTGACAATGCCGGCCATGCCGTGGCGGCACTTGGGGACGCCGCAAGGGACTGCTACAATTTTGGGCGCTAATCTCGGAAAGGGTAAAGCCATGACCACGTTCGATGTCTTTGCAGATACGAAGGCGCCCCGCGCAAAGGCGGCACGCAAGCAAGCGGCGAAGAAGCCTGCGGCGAAAAAATCTGCTGCGACGGAAATAGAAACGCCACCGCGCATCACCGCGGCGATGGCGTCTCGTTGGGTTCAGCGAGGGCGCGCTTACAACCCGTGAAATTCATCCTCGACGCTTCTACCGCTGTCGTCTATTCGTCACCGGATGACTTGGCAGCACTCACGAAGCTCGGATCAATCGTTGTCCCGGTCACCTGGCGCGTCGAAATCGCCAGCGCGCTACACCAGGCCATTCTCGCCAAAGACCTGACACCTGCCGAAGCTGGCGCCATCGCCCGCCGCCTGCAAGCATTGAAGGTGGAAACGGCCGATGTGGCGCCACCGACCACGCTGCTGGAACTACAGCACAAACACGCGATAGCCGCCTACGATGCGGTTTATGTGGCTGTCGCCATCGCGCGAAAGCTGAAGATCGCCACCCTTGACGGTCGATTGATCCGCAATCTGAAGGCCAGGAATATGGGACACCTGCTTTTGCCATCCAGCGCGCTTCCGCCTCCTGCATAGGGCCTAACTAGCCTACCCTACGTTAGCAGGATTACCCATGCCAGGCGCTGCCCGTTACCGCGGCTCGGCGCGCCATGATGCCGCACTCGAGGAAGGCGTCGAACTTCGGCCTTGGACGTTTTGCGGCGTGCTGGTGCGGCTGGCCACCCCGGCCTGCTCAGTCAGGCCTGCTGTTGGTGTCGTCAGCGCGGCAGCGGAATCCGCGGCTACCACGGTAGAGCGGTACCCCTGTCACGACTTGGTCCGTAAGCATCGACTCGGCGCGGTTCCCGAAGAGGGCAAGCGCAAGTTGCTCGAATTTGTATAGACCGGGGCCTTGGTCATCGAGCGTCGCGCGCGAACGCAATGTACGACGGCGTGAGTGCACGTTGAACGGACGCTCGGCCTTTGGTGTTAACGCCCTACCCTCACCCCAACCCTCTCCCGCCCAAGCGGGAGAGGGAGTAACCCGTCCGGGCTGCCTGCACAGTTAAAAGGCCATGCCGTCGCGGTGGCGCTTGCGTAAGCCCGTAAAATCTGTTCCTGTCCATCCTCGAAGCCTGCTGACTTGTCCATCTTCGAAGCCTGCTGACTTGTCCATCCTCGAAGCCACCTAACTTGTCCATCCGCGAAGCCTACTGACTTGTCCATCCGCGAAGCCTACTGACTTGTCCATCCTCGAAGCCTATCGTCGTGCGCTCAATAGCCAGGTGCAGCCGGGCATGTTGTTGCTGGCGATCGGCCCGGTGCTGGCGGCGGCCTTGTTCTGGGGATTCATCATGTGGTGGAAATGGGCGACCTTTCTGGCGCTCATCGAGAGCCTGCTCAAGACCCTGCCGTACGTGGAGCGGTTTTCCGATCGTCTGGTGGTGTACGGCATCAGCGTGGTGCCGGGCATTCTCACCATCTGGGTCCTGGCGGCTCTGTTCATTCCGCTCACGCTGGTGTGCGCGCTCGGGTTCGT
>JAYVST010000468.1:0-4613 GCA_043775255.1 Burkholderiales bacterium | reverse complement strand
TTCCGCGCTGCCGGCAAACGGATTGACGTCGAGCGTGACCTTGTTGCCGGTCTCCTTTTCGTAGGCGTCGACCGCTTTGGAAAAGCCGCCGAACCAGGGCGACTGGTTGATTACGATGGTGATCGGCGCGAGTCTCTGAGCCAATGCGTTGCCACCGGCAAGGGCTACAAGCGTCGCCGCGCCGAATCCGGCCGCGATGCGTGCCCACCTGCTTTGTTGAAGTCGTGCAGTCATGCCTGTCTCCTGTGGATGGTGTTGTCGGATTGCCCGGATGATGCGCTCTGCCCACGCCGCTGTCCGCCCACGCCGGTATCTGCCCCGGATCAGAATGACGTGGTGATCGCCTCGACCACGTTGTACCGGTCGTCGACGATGGGCAGAAAGCGCCACTTGTCGAAGGTTGTGCATGGATGCGAGATCGCGCAGCCGATCATGTCGCCCACCTTCACGCCGGCGCCGCGCGGCACGCGCATGAAGGCGTGCTGGTCGTTGAGCGCGGTGATCGCATAGCTGTCCGACAGGGCTCTGGGCATGCGGTCCCTGCCGGGCCGGCACACCAGGCGCGCAAACGGCAAATGCAGATCGTGCGAGACATCGCGCTTGCCCATGGTGAGAATGGCCAGGCCCGGTTCCGGCATCGACTGCACATAGGACCAGACTTCCAGCGCGTCGATCAGGCCGGGACCGAGCGCTTGGATTGCGGGCGTGCGCTCGCGCATGTCGGCGGCCGCGCGCGCATACGAATCGGAATCATGGGTCAGGTAGCAACCGCTGCGAATGACCACCTGCGTTGCACGTCGACCGAGGCGCCGCGGCAGCGCACTTGCGAGGTCGAACCAGGCTGAGCCACCGGCGCTCAGTACGATCGGATCGGCGTCGATCAGTCGCTCGTCAGAGGCGGCCCTGGCGACATTGGCCATGAATCCGATGAACGCGCGGATGTCGTCATCCTGGCCGTCATCCTGGTCATCCTGGTCGTCTGGGTCGGCTGCAGGCACCGCCCCCTCGTAACCTTCGACGCCGGCAAGACAGAGGTGCGGCCGGGCCGCGGCCACTGCGCGGGCGACGGCCAGCGCTTCTTCCAGCGTGCGGCAGCCGCTGCGCCCGCCAACAAAACCACATTCGACCAGGAGCTTGAGCGGCCTGCCGGCCGAGCGCTGCGCCGCGGCTCGTGCCAGCGCCTCGACCCCCGCCACCGAATCGACCAAGGCGTAGAAGTCGAACTGCGGATCGCGCGCGAGCTCGTCAAGCACGTACGCGATCGCCTGTTTGCCCACCAGTTGGTTGGCCATCAGGACCCGTTCGATGCCGTGGGCACGACAAACCCGCAACTGCTGCACCGTCGCCACGCTGATGCCCCAGGCGCCGTCGGCCAGCTGGCGCGCGAACAACTGCGGGCTCATCGATGTCTTGCCGTGCGGCGCGATGGCCACGCCGGTGAGATCGCGAAAGCCGCGCATCCAGCGCGCATTGTGTTGCAGCGCCGAATCCTTGAGCAACGCCAAGGGCAGGGGCAGGTCCTCGGCCAGTACGTTCCAGCCGCACCGTCCGATCGCGGCGATGTCGATCCTGTCCACCGACGCGGGCAGCCCCTTGGTCTGGCCGTCCAGGCTTGGCGTTGGCACGATCTGCATGGCAGGCATTGGTTTCGATACGATTCAATTGACTGTAGCACACATCCAGATGTATAAACAAGTTGACGGGACGCGACTGTCGATGACGAGACGCGACTCCCGATGACGGGACGCGACTCCCTAAGTCTGCACCCCCTTTGAGGAATGGCGCGCATGGTCACGGGCGAGGTACAGGAACGCGGGAACCGGCTGGCCGATCTGGCCGGGCTGGCGCCGGACGTGGTGTCGCCGCTGTACCACCAGGTCAAGGAAAGCATCACCCGGCAGATCGTCTCCGGCCGCTGGCGTTCAGGCCATGAACTGCCCTCGGAGGCCGGCCTGTGCACCCACTTTGGTGTCAGCCGCGGCACGCTGCGACGCGCGCTCGACGACCTGGAGAACCAGGGGCTGATCCTGCGGCGTCAGGGCAAGGGCACCTTTGTCGCCCAGCCCAAGTTCGAAGGCAGCGTGCTCGGCTCTTACCGCAACTATCGGGTCGGCGCCCTGCCGCATGATCCGGTGTCGCGCCTGTTGGGCATTTCGCGCAAGCGCGCTTCGCCGGACCTGCGGCGCCTGCTCAAGCTGGGCCGCAATGACGGGGTCTTCGAGGTGCAGCGCATCCAGTTCATGGAAGGCGTGCCCATCACGCTGTCCTCCAGCTTCATCCCGACCGCGCTGGCGCCGGCCCTGGACCGCGTCGACATCGAGCACGGAAAGCTCTACGAACTGCTCGAAGAGCGCTACGGACTGGCGTTCCTGCGCGCCGAGGAGTTTCTCGAACCGGCAATCGCCGACGAGTTCGTCGCGCGCCACCTCGAGGTCAGCGCCGGCGCACCGGTGTTCTTGGTCGAGCGCCACAGCTATCTGGTCGGCGACAAGCCCGGCGAATTCCGCCAGGCGTACATGCGCGGCGACCGCTATCGCTACCGCATCGACCTGCGCTGAGAAGCGCCTTCACGACCGGCGGCGTCCTCTCCGACTAGTGCCCTGACGGCAACCCCATCCATCGACCTGCGCGACCCACCGGCATGCAACCTGCGAACCTGCTCTTCTTCCTTTCCGACAACCATGCGCGCAGCGCGCTTGGCTGCTACGGCAATCCGGTGGTGCGCTCGCCGGTGCTCGACGGCCTGGCCGCGCGCGGCACGCGCTTCGCCAACGCCTACAGCGCCAGCCCCCTGTGCTGCCCGGCGCGCGCGGCCATCGCCACCGGGCGTTTTCCGTTCCAGACCGGCTACTGGGACAACGCCATCGTCTACGACGGAAGGGTGCCAAGCTGGATGCACCGTCTGCGCGATGCCGGGTCGGAAGTGGTGTCGGTGGGCAAGCTGCACTTCCGTTCCACCGCGGACGACAACGGCTTCTCCGAGGAGCGTGCGCCGATGCACATCTTGAACGGCAAGGGCGGCGTGAGCATGCTGCTGCGCTGGTCCGACGAAGAGCCGGTCAACCATGGCCAGTGGGAGCTTTATCTGGAGCAATCGGGCGTGGGCACTACGCACTACCAGGAATACGACCTCGACATCTCTCGGCTGGCCGTCGACTGGCTGCGCGGGTACGCGCAGAAGCGCGATCGCCCGTGGGCGCTGTTCGTCTCGTACGTCAGTCCGCACCCTCCCTTTACCGTGCCGCAGGAATTGCTCGATCTTTATCCGCTCGCGGACATGCCCTTGCCGCCGCTGTTCCGCCCGCACGAGCGGCCGGAGCATGCGTCGCTTGTACACCTGCGGCGCATCATGGGTTTCAAGGCCATGGAGGACGAGGCGGCGCTGCGCCGCATCGCCGCCGCCTACTACGCGGTGGTGACCCACATCGATCGCCAGATCGGCGCCGTGCTCACCGCCGCCGAAGAACTCGGGCTGCTCGACAACACGCGCATCCTCTACACCAGCGACCATGGCGAGGCGCTCGGCGCGCATGGCCTGTTCGGCAAGGCCAACCTGCTCGAACCCGGAGCCGGCATTCCGCTGATCATGTGCGGCCCGGACGTTCCCGCAGGCAAGGTCGACTCGACGCCGGTGTCGCAGGTCGATCTGTATCCGACCATCCTCGAAGGCGCGGGCGTAGCGCCATTGCCCGCCGAGGCGGACATGCCGGGCCGCTCGCTCTTCCACACCGCTTCCCGAACCGAGCCGGTGTTTGCCGAATACCACGCCGCCGGCTCGCGGCGCGGCGTCTCGATGCTGCGCTCGGGCGCCTGGAAGCTGATCGCGCATGTCGACGCGCCGCCGCAACTGTTCAACCTCGAGGCCGACCCGCACGAGAGCCGCGATCTCGGCACATCCCCCGACCATGCATCCAGGGTGGCGGAACTCACGCGCGGCCTCAACGCCATCTGCGACCCGGTCGACGTCGATCGACGCGCGCGCGCGGCGCAGCGCGCCAAGGCCGAGTATTGGGGCGGCAACGACGCCATCCGCAAGGAAGGCCTGCTGGTCTACACCCCACCGCCCGGGGTCAGCGCAGAAGTGCGGACGGCGACCTGACGATGGCGGCGCCGCCGAAAATCGAGGTGCTGGGCGTGACCAAACGCTTTGGCGACGCACCGGCGGCGCCGGTGCTGCGCGGCATCGACCTGGCCTGCGCGGAAAACGAATTCGTCTGCCTGCTCGGCCGCTCCGGCTGCGGCAAGACCACGCTCCTCAACATCATCGCCGGCCTGACCGCGCCGACCGCCGGCGAAGTGCGGGTCGATGGCGAGCGCGTCACCGGCCCCGGGCGCGGCAAGGGCATGGTGTTTCAGCAGGGCGCGCTGTTCCCCTGGCTCACCGCGCACGCCAACATCGAATTCGGTGCGCGCAAGAGCGGCCTGGACAAGCCGAAAGCGCGGCAGGTTGCCGACGAGTTGCTCGACCTGGTGGGCTTAGGCGCGGCCGGCGCGCGCTACCCGAACGAGCTTTCGGGCGGCATGCAGCAGCGCGTGGCCATCGCGCGCGCGCTGGCGCTGGACCCGCACATCCTGCTCATGGACGAGCCTTTCGGCGCGCTCGACGAGATCAC
>JAYVST010000467.1:0-11527 GCA_043775255.1 Burkholderiales bacterium | reverse complement strand
AAGCAGAAGATCGTAGTTCATGATTTTATTTTGCCAAGAATGACAGGTTGGGAGCGCCGGCGCGCCGCCTCGGACAGGCGCTGCAGCGTGAGCTGGCGGATTTCCGCGCGTGAGGCTTCGATATGCGCCTTGAGCAGCATTTCGGCACGCTCGACCTTGCGCGCGAACAGGGCACGCAGCAACTTCACATGCTCATCGTAAGCCGCGACGATGCGCGCGGGCTCGATGAAATCGAGGCGGCGAATGATGCGGATGCGCTCGGTGATGTCGCGGTGCACCCGCACCATCTCGGCATTGCCGGCGTTGGCGACGAAGCCGGCATGCAACGCCTCGTCAGCCGCCGCCACCGCAGCGCCGTCGAGATTGCGCCGCTCTTCAGGCACCATCCAGAACTCGCGCTGCTGCGAGAAATCCGGAAACGGATCGGCCTTACAAATGCGCCGGACCGCGATGAGCTCCAGATTGACGCGCAGGTCGTAGAGATCCTGGAAATAGTCGAGGTCGAACGGCGGCACCTGCCAGGCGGCATGGCCGTCGCCCTTGTTCAGGTAGCCTTCGCGCGCCAGCAGATGCAGCGCCAGGCGCAGCGGCGTGCGCGAAACGCCGTAGCGCGTGGCAAGCTCCGACTCGGAATGGCGATCGCCCGGCATCATGCGAAATTCGTGGATGTCGGCACGAACCCGCGCATGCACCGATTCCGCCAGCGATGATTTTTCCGGCCGCAAGGTAGCGACTTCCGACATGGGCAAATCCAGTTTAAAAAACAGTTCGGGATACCGATATGTGAACTGACTATAATCCTCTTTTAGAGCCTGCGTCAACCGCCCGATGGAAACCCCATGACCCAGCCCCCCTTGCCAAACGTCGCCTCCCCCAATGCAGAAGCCATGGCGCGCATCCTCGCGATCGCGCCGCGCTGGGTCGGCGTGGGCGGCGCGCGCGAACTGCTGGGGCTGCCCGACCATGGTCTCCTGCATGCCGGCCCGCCGCTGGTCGACCCGACGCGGCCGCCGCCGCCGATGCGCAATGCGGCCGTGCTGGCCTGCCTGCACGAAGGCTGGGCGAGGGATCAGGCCGGTGCCGAAGCGCTGATCGCCAAGGGCAGCGTGCGCCTGACACCCGGTCTCGGCTACCGCGTCTCGACCCCGCTTGTATCGCTGATCGGCCCGCGCACCACGCTGGCGATCCTCGACGCCGGAGAACCTCTCGCGGACGGCAAGGCAGCGCGCTGGTTCAGCTTTCTCGGTACCGGCGGCGGCGCGCAGATGCGCTTCGGCGCGCGCGATGTCGCCATCCTCGACCGCCTCGCCTTCCGCGAGCGCGAACTCGCGCCCGGCTTCGCCGACCTGCTCGCGGCAGGCCCAATCGACCTGCTGTCGATCGCCCGCTCGGCGCTGACCGAAGGCGACGACTTGCACAACCGGCTCTCCTCTGCAACGCTCGTGCTGCATGCGGTGCTGGACTCGCGCAAGGCCCTATCCCCGGCGGCGCGCTCGGCGCTGACCACCGTCATGGAAGCGCCGCTGTACTTCCTCAACCTGTGGATGCCGGCCTGCGCGCTGATGCTCGACGCCGCCGTCGGCGTCGGAGGATCGTCGATTGTGACCCGCATGGCCGCCAATGGCGAGTCATGCGGCATCCAGCTGGCGGGCCTGCCGGAGCGCTGGTTCACCGCCCCTTCGGGCCTTGTGCGCGGGCCGTTCATGAAGGGCGCGCCCGAGAATCCGCAATTTCCGCCGGCCACGGGTGACAGCGGCATCATCGACGCCTTCGGACTCGGCGGTCAGGTGTTGCGGCGCTCGCCAAGTTTGCTGGCGGCCTTCGCGCCCTGGCTGGCGGCCGATGATGCCGCGCGCGCCGAGGCGCTGCTCGCCGGCCTGCATCCGGTGCTCGGCGTCAAGGTCGGCCTCGACGCCGCTGCGGTGGTCAATACAGGGCGCGCCCCATTGCTTTCCACCGGCATGGTTTCGGCCGACGGGCGCGGGCTGTTGGGCCGCGGCCTGTGCGAGATGCCGCTTGGGCCGTTTGCGGAAGCGATCCGGCTGCTGCAATAACCGGAGGCGGCGTAGCGCAAGCAATGGTGCGCACGGCCCTGGTTGCGCATTGACCAAGAGCCATGACGCGCCGTCGGATCCGGCGGCGCGCCGTCAGTCCATGCGCACACCGCCATTGACCGCCAGCGTCGCCCCCGTCACGAACGCGGCGTCGTCGCTGACCAGATAGGCGACAGCCGCGGCGATCTCGTCGGCGCGGGCGAAGCGCTTGAGCGGCGTTGCCGCTTTCAGTCGCTCGAGCGACTCGGGCGGATTGCCCGCCAGCATCGGCGTGTCGACACCGCCCGGCGCTACGCAGTTGACGGTGATGCGGCGCGGCGCCAACTCTTGCGCTAACGACTTGGTCAGGCTTTCGATGCCGCCTTCGGATCCGACCACACAAATTGCTTTTTCCACGACAAGCATTGTCTCCATGGTTGAATCGGCATGACCGACGCGTTGGTTATAGTACGACAGCCCATTTGACCCACGCTCACAACCCATGGCACGTACACCACGCCAGAGGCACCGTTGTGCCATGAACGTCGTGGTTCATACCAAGCGCAGAAGCGCAATGCAAAGGCGCATGCGCGCAATGTGCCCAGGAGAGCGTCGTGGAAACCAGTGAATTCGATCTTGTCGTCGCAGGCTCCGGCGCCGGCGGCATGGCGGCCGCGCTGACGGCGGCCGGCCGCGGGCTGTCGGTCTGCCTGCTTGAAAAAGGCAGCGAGATCGGCGGCGGCACCGCGACATCCTATGGCTCGCTATGGGCGCCGGCAAATTCGGTAGCGGCTGCGGTAGGCCTGCCCGACAGTCTTGCCGACGGACTCGCCTATGCGAGGTACGTGGCAGGCGGCGCCGAACTGGCCGAGAGTCTTGAAACCCATGTGCGCGCGGCGCCGCAGGCGGTTGACCGCTTCATCGAACTGGGCGTGAGGTTCCGCCTCGCCCTGGGTCTGCCCGATGCGTTCTATCCGATTGCGCCAGGCAGTTGCGCCGATGGCCGCCGCATGCTCGAGGCCGCGCCGATCACCCGCACCGAGCTTGGCCCCTGGGCCGCCAAATTGCGCACTGGCCACTACATCGCGCCCGGCGTGAGCTGGGGCGACGCGGCGAGTTGGGGCGGTTTCGCCAACCGGAGAAACTGGGACCAGGCAGAACTCGCGCGCCGCGCGCAGCTTGGCATGCTCGCCGCGGGCCAGGGGCTGATCGCGCAATTCCTGGCTGCCTTCCTGCGCCAAGGCGGCACGCTCGAGACCGAAGCCGGCGTCGCATCGCTCATCTTCGAAGACGGCCGCGTGTGCGGCGTGCGCTTGGCCGACGGCAAGCGCACCGTGCGCGCGCGCCGCGGGGTTGTGCTGGCCACCGGCGGCTACGAAGGCAACGACGCACTGGTCAAGCGTTTCGAGGGCATACCCGACTGGCTCAATCCGTTTGCGGCCACCAACGAGGGCGACGGCATGGTCATGGCCACCGAACTGGGCGCGGCCGTGTACCGCTTGCCGGTCAACCACGGTCTCCTGGTCGGCTGCGCCATCCCCACCCGCAACAACGAGTTCTTCTCCATCGGCCTGCACGGCATGCCCTACCCGGGCGCCATCGCGGTCAACCGCGCCGGCCGGCGCTTTTGCGATGAATCCTCATTCCAGGAAGTGGTGCGCGCGTTCTACCGCTTCGATCGCGCCGGCCATCGTTTCACCAATCTGCCGGCGTACATGGTGTTCGACGAGCATCATCGCCGGAACTACTCCGTCGCAGGCGGCGAACCGGGCGCTCCGGTTGCGTCATGGGTGGTGCGCGCAGACACGCTCGCGGAGTTGGCGCAGAAGATCGGCGTGGACGCGGCCGGGCTGGAAGCGACGGTGCGCACCTTCAACGGCCATGTGGCTGCAGGCGAAGACCGCGAATTCGGCCGCGGCAAATCGGCGTTTTCGCGCAGCACCGCCGGTGACGGCAACAAGGCCAACGGCCAGTTGGGCGCGCTGGCCACACCGCCCTTTCATGCGATCCGCCTGCGCGTGGGCGGCATCGTCAGTGCCGGCGTGATGATCGGCAACCATGGCGAAGTCCTGCACGTGCGCGGCAGCCCGATTCCCGGCCTGTATGCCTGCGGCAACACCGCGGCCCCCACCGATACCGGCACCGGCTACCAGGGCGGCGCGTCGATCGGCAGCGCGATGATTTTCGGCTACCTCGCTGCGGAACACGCGGCAACGCACAAGCCTCCATGAGCTAGCGGCATTCGCAGAATGCGGGCGCCATCGGGTGTGCCGGCTTACGGCGTTGCCGTGACTGCGGATGATTGGTCGCGCATAGCCGGCAGCGGGCCGCTCGATGGCAAGGCGCCCGGTCGCTCACTCCATCTTCAGCCCGACCGCCTTCGCCAGTGCTGCGTAGTCGCGCAGTTCTTCCTTGACGATGCGATCGAACTCGTCGGGCCCGGCCTCCACCGGGTCGAGCGCCTGCGCGAGAATTTTCTGACGCACCTCGGGCATTGCCATCACCTTCTGGATTTCATTGTGCAGCTTCAGGAGGATCGGCCTGGGCGTCCCTGCCGGCGCGAACAGGCCGATCCAGCTGTCGCCGCGGATCCCCGCATATCCCGCCTCGGCGTAGGTCGGCACGTCGGGAAAGAGCGGCGAGCGCTTGTCGCCGACGATGGCCAGAGCGCGCAGGCGACCCGCCTTGATCATCGGCAGCGCCGTCGTCGAGACCGCCGCGTTGAGATCGGTCTGCCCGCCCAGCACCGCCTGCAGCGAAGCGGCGCCGCCCTGGAAAGGCACATGCAACATTGAAATGCCAGCCTTCTGCGACAGCATGGCCGTCATCACATGGGTGGTGCTGCCATTGCCGGCAGTGGAGTAGCTGTATTTGCCCGGACTGTCCCTGGCGAGTTGCACGAACTCCTTCAACGTACGTGCCGGAAACTCCGGTTTCACCACCAGCATGTTGGGCGCGCTGGCCAAAAGCGACACGGCGGCGAAGTCGCGCGCAGCGTCGAACGGAATGCTCGCCATCAGGGCCGGCACGATGGTGTGCGCGCCGATGGTCATCACCAGCGTGTGCCCGTCGGGCGCCGACTTGGCCACCAGATTGGCGCCGATGGTGCCGACCGCACCCGGCCGGTTCTCGATGGTGATCGGTTGGCCGAAGCGTTCCTGCAGCTGCGCGGCCACCAGGCGTGCGGTCACATCCACCGAGCCGCCGGGCGGGAACGGCACCACCAGGCGGATGGGGCGTGTGGGGTAGTTCACCTCTTGCGCGTGGGCGCAGGCGACAAACACTATTGCCAGCGCCCATCCCGACATCAGGCTCCTCGGCATTCTGGTCCCTCCCATCCAATGGTCTACCGAAACAACATTGCGCGGCGCTGCGCCGGCATCGCTGCGCCGGCCTCATGCCTTTGCCGCATGCTCCGATGACATGCAACAATCGCGACCTAGCTTACCAAGACTGTTCGCGATGCGTTTCATCGCTGTTCGCGATACGTTTCATCGCGCCCATCAACGCCTTTGGCGTGCGCATCGTTTGAACTTGGAACGCCCATTGCCATGAACCTGCCCGTCACCTACGCCGATGTCGCCGCCGCCGCCCAACGCCTCGCGGGCGCGGCGCATCGAACGCCGGTACTCACGTCCTCGACAGCCAATGCGCGCACCGGTGCGCAGTTGTTTTTCAAGGCGGAGAACCTGCAACGTATGGGCGCTTTCAAGTTCCGCGGCGCCTACAATGCGATCGCCAAACTCGATGCCGCTGCGAAAAAACGCGGCGTGCTGGCGTTTTCTTCCGGCAACCATGCGCAGGCGATCGCGTTGGCCGGCCGCTTGCAAGGGGTCGCGGCCGCCATCGTCATGCCCTCCGACGCGCCCGCCACCAAGCTGGCCGCCACGCGCGGGTACGGCGCCGAAGTCATCATCTACGACCGCATGACCGAGGACCGCGAAGCCCTGTCGCAGAAAATCGCCGGTGAGCGCGGGCTCACGCTGATCCCGCCCTACGACCACGCCGACGTGATCGCCGGCCAGGGCACCGCCGCCAAGGAGCTCTTCGAGGACACCGGGCCGCTCGACTACCTGTTCGTCTGCACCGGCGGCGGCGGGCTGGTGTCGGGCTCCGCGCTTTCGGCCCATGCGCTTGCGCCCGGCTGCAAGGTGATCGCGGTGGAACCGGAGGCCGGCGACGACGTGCGGCAATCGTTCCGCAAGGGCGAAATCGTGCGCATCCCGGTGCCGAAGACCATCGCCGACGGCGCGCAGACCCAGTTTCCCGGGAAGCTCAACTTTCCGATCATCCGCGCGCTGGTGGCCGACGTGCTCACCGTAACAGACGCCGAGCTCATCGACGCCATGCGCTTTTTCGTCGCCACGATGAAGATCGTGGTCGAACCCACCGGCTGCCTGGGGGCGGCCGCAGTGTTCGGCCGCCAGATTGATTTGACGGGCAAACGCGTCGGCATCATCCTCTCCGGCGGCAATGTCGATCCGGCGGCACTGGCGCGTTACCTGGCTTGACAGGTAGCGGGTGGTTACGTCGCGGGCTATCAGGTCGCCGGCGTCTTTTCCAATTCAGGTGTGAGCCTGCGGAGAAGGGGAAAAGGGTGACGCGAAGAGGGTCGTTCGGTTGAAGACGGCGAAAGTATATTGGCCGTCGCGAATGCTGCGGAGTTGAGCGCGACGCGACGGTTGCGTGTTGTTGTTGACCTTGCGCTGTAGGCTGCCGGTGGGCATCCAGGCGCCGGCCACGGCCGCCAATGCAGACGGAAGCGCCAAGCCGCCCCGGCCGCCTCGCGCCATCGCCCTGGCAATCGACCGCTCGGGTTCCATGGCCGGGCCGCCACTGCAGGAAGCCAAGCGCTGCGCCGCCTTTGTGGCGGACCGCTTGCGCGGCGACGACCAAGTGGCGCCGGTGAACTTCGACAACCGAGTGCACACCCTGCAGGCCGCCCTGCCGCGTGGTGACGGTTACACACTCAAGGCGGCGATCTCGGGCATACAGGCGGGCGGCAATACCAACCTGCATGGCGGCTGGCGTGCCGTTTTCCTCCTCCAGCATGTCGCGCCGGCTCGCCGAGCGCAACGAATCCATGACGCTTTCCGAGGAGGAAAAGGCCACCTGCCTGCGCCGGAAAAGAGCGCAACGCAAAACCGGGTCTCCGCGCCGGCCGGATGGGTGTAGGGATGCGGGGGGGCGGGGCGGCTGCGTGAGGGGTGGCCTTTACGACCGCAGCTCACCGCTTGGGCTTCTCGGCAAGCTTGCTCAGATCGTCCAGATCTTTCGGACGCCCCGACGCACGCTTGTTTGATTTCAAGTCTTCAAGACTGATGATATTCACCACTTGCCGATCAATCCGGTCGATGGTTCTACGCGCATATGCAACGCCAAATTCAACACCATCGATAGTCGTGAGAACTTCGAGGCGCATCGGCGGCTGACCCATTCTGACAATGTTGCCAGCCTGCAGAAATAACTGTTCGTTGAGATCCGGCGTATTGAATCCGAATTCCCGCAGCGCCTCGGTGATCCGTGCGGCGTTCGATGGATGCATCGCGACCCAGACATCCATGTCCGCAGTAGGGCGGGGGTACCCGTAGTACCCCACCGCATATCCGCCGATCAGCAGGTACTCAACGTCGTACTTGTCGAGCAACTTCAAAAATTCTTTGAAGTCGCGGGGCAGTTTCGTAGCCATAGGCGATCTGCCGCTGCAGTTCGACTGCTGCCATTCGTTCATCGCGACTTGCTGCCGCCCAGAACGCCTTGTCGGCGTCGGCGGCACCTTGATGATTCGTCACGGCAAACGCGCGGCGGTCAAGAGTGCGTTTCATGAAACCCAATTTATCACACCGCCCCCGTCAACCGCCGGCCAAAACCAATCACGCTGCCGTCGCGTTCGCAAACCCCTACAGATCAGCCGTCCGGCGGTGCGCCTTACCCAACGTGGGTGCGCGGCCCGGCGTCGCGCATCGATCGGGCCGAGACGAAGAAATCCGGATGGTTGTGCCGGATGCGTTCGGCGTACTCGGCGTTCATGCGGATGTGGCCGCGCGTCGCCGACGCGGCGCGCGCCGTGCGCCCGGCAGCAAGTTCGCGAACAATCGTCGCATGCTGTCTGACGGTGAAGATCCCGGCATCGAACTCGGGTTGCGCGAGGGCTCGCACGCGGCGGTGTATTTCCCGGGTCTCCAGCACATGCCTGCGCGCACCAGACAAATTGGCAAGGTCGAGCAGCCGTTGGTGAAAGATCTCGGCGGCGGCCAGGATTGCCGGCAGGTCGCCGCGCTGGACGGCCGCGCGATGTTCCTGCGCGATGGGTTTGAGGCTGGCCAACTGCTCGGCGGACAGGGTGGCGGGGATGCGCAGCAGGGCGGCGCATTCCACCGCTTCTCGGACGAACAGCGCGTCGCGCACGCGCGCCAGGTCCAGGCGCGCGACAAAGGCGCCGACCTGCGGCACGACGCGCACCAGGCCCTCTCCGGCAAGTCGTTCAGCGCGTTCTTTCGTTTTGCAGCGTCGGCAGCGGCAAGTTCCATCAGGTCACTCGATAAGCGCCGCGCTTTCGGATCAACTTCAAGTCAATGGAAATCCTCAGCCGCGATGACTACGCCCTCATCACGTATGTGAATCGTGGCCTGCTGCGAGCGTTTGTTTTCGACAGGGCTTGAAACAACGCATCGGACCGGTCAAGGTAGAATGGTAGACAAATGTATACCATAAATTATCATGTCCCTGAATATCAAAGATATCGAAACACACGAACTCGCCGCCGCGCTTGCCAAGGCGACCGGTGAATCCATGACCAAGGCCGTGACCGTCGCCATCCGTGAGCGTTTGGCACGCGTTAAACGCGATCGCCGCGCCAGTACATCCGAGCTTCTCGCGATCGGCGTGCGCTGCGCCGAGAACCTGACTGCGAAGCCGCTTGACCATGCTGGATTGCTTTATGACGAACTGGGTCTGCCGAAGTGATCGTCGATAGCTCGGCCATTCTTGCAATTCTGTTTGCCGAGCCAGACGCGGCGGTGTTCGCCACGGCGATGAATGAAGCAGACGCCTGCAAAATCTCCGCAGCGACCTTCGTCGAAGTAGCCGTTGTGGTTGAAGCACAGACGAAAGACCGTGGCAGCCGCCAGCTCGATACCTTCTTGCGCCGCGCCGGATTCGTGATCGAACCGGTCACGGAAGAACAGGCACATCTTGCACGACAGGCGTACTCGGATTTCGGTAAGGGCCGCCATCCGGCAGGCCTTAACTTCGGCGATTGCTTTTCCTACGCACTCGCCAAGGCCAGCGGCGAAGCGCTGCTCTTCAAGGGCAGCGATTTTTCCAGGACTGACATTGTCAGCGCCCTTGGCTGATGAAGGATATTTCGATCATGACCCATCGCGACCGGTATTTGGCGCCGGCGTGCGACGCATTCACGTGAGAAGTCCCCGGCAATTCGATGCAGGCGCGCGTCACGCCCGCGAACGAATCGGGGAAATAGCTACAACGAATCTCTTTCTGTCGGCGTAGACGACTACAGCTTGTACATGAAACCAATTGGCATGGTCTCAAACGACCGGCTCGGATTCCGTTCACAAGCGAGAAATTCACCCACAAATTCCGCTGACGAGGCCCAAGTATTATGGTCCCGAAAGCATTTCATGGTCGCGCGTGGCGGTGTAGCGCCGGGCCAGTTCGGCCCTGACTGCGCGTCGCCGGGATGGAAGGTGCGCAACTCGAATCAGAAGAAGTACCGCCTGGTTCGTGATCGTCGCCGCCGAAATGGCGGTCGGCCAGGACAAGTACGGGTCGTTACGTCGCAGGTTGTGACGCTGCGGGTTGTCAGGTTGCCGGTAGTGGCCGGCGCGCCTTTGGACTAAACTTCGCGCCCAATACAGCGCCTCGCCAGCACGGGGCGCTTTTTCATTTTTCACGCGGGCGGCCGTCGCCCGTCTGCACAGCAAAGCGCCACGCCATGATCCTATACGCGGCCACCATCCTGGTCTCCAGTTTTCTGCTGTTCCTGGTGCAGCCGATCATCGCCAAGCAGATCCTGCCCTGGTTCGGCGGCTCGGCAGCCGTCTGGACCACCTGCATGGTCTTCTTCCAGCTGGTGCTGCTGGCCGGCTATTTTTATTCGGACACCCTGATCCGCAAGGTCGGCGCGCGCAAGCAGGCGATCATTCACACCGCACTGCTCGCACTCAGTGTGGCCCTGCTGCCGATCATCCCCAGCGAAGCCTTCAAGCCGACCAGCGCCACCGACCCGGTGGGTCGCATCCTGGTGCTGCTGGCGGTGACGATCGGCCTGCCCTATCTCATGCTCTCGACCACCGGCCCGCTGGTGCAGGCCTGGTTCGCGCGGCGCTACTCGGGCGGACAGGTCTATCGGCTCTACTCCCTGAGCAATGTCGCCTCGATGCTGGCGCTGGTAGCCTACCCGCCCCTCATCGAGCCGCTCACCACCGGCAAGGTGCAATCCTGGGGCTGGAGCACCGCTTACGCGGTGTTCGCCGTGCTGGCCGCGGTTGCTGCCTGGGCCGGCGCCCGGGGTTCGCCGACGCTGCCGCCTGTCGATATGTCGGCCGCGCGGCAACCGGCCGGTGCGCAGACAGACGATGCGGCGCCCACCTGGAAGGCGCAGGGACTGTGGCTGATGCTGTCGGCCCTGGGCTCGGTGATGCTGCTGTCGGTCACCACCCACATCACGCAGAACGTGGCCTCGATTCCGTTCCTGTGGGTGCTGCCGCTCACCTTGTACCTCGGCACGTTCATCCTGTGTTTCGACGGCGAAGGCTGGTACAAGCGGCGCTGGTATCTGCCCCTGGCCGGACTGCTGGCGCCGCTGATGCTGGTGGCTCTGAGCTGGCGGCCCCAGATCGAAATCGACACCTATGTGTTCGGGATCGAGCGCGCGGTGATGCCGCTGGCTCAGGCAGTGTCGCTCTACGCGATCGGTCTGTTCGTGATCTGCATGTTCTGCCACGGCGAGCTGGTGGCGCGCAAACCCGCGCCGCGTCACCTCACCCGCTTCTACCTGATGGTCTCGCTGGGCGGGGCCATCGGCGGGCTGCTGGTCGGGGTCGTGGCGCCAATGGTCTATTCCTGGTATTGGGAGTTTCCGCTGGCGCTGGTGCTGGTCACGCTGCTGGTGCTGTTTCTCTCGAAAGGCCTGGCAACCGCATTCGGCGCGGTCTGCTTCTGCCTCGCACTGCTCGGGTACTACGACTACAGCCGATACATTCGCGAGGACGGCATTGATATCTCGCGAAATTTCTACGGCACCCTGCGCATCAAGGCAACCGCTCCCGACACCGATGAAAACGCGCGCTGGCGCCTGCTGCACGGCGTGATCACGCACGGCGAGCAGTACCGCAATGCAAAGTTCCGCAAGCTGCCCACCACCTACTACGGCGAGACCTCGGGAGTCGGGCGCACCATTCAGACGCTGCGCGGCTTCGCGCCCTCCGCCCCGCAGCGGGTCGGACTGATCGGCCTGGGCGTGGGCACCC
>JAYVST010000466.1:0-1510 GCA_043775255.1 Burkholderiales bacterium | reverse complement strand
GCCAGCGGCGGCTGGCGGGTGATCGCCCAGGTGAGATCGACCTCGCGGTTGCCGCCCCACATGCGCCACAACGGCTGCCCGACGCTCGCCGAATGCAGGATCCAGGAGGCGCTGTCGAGCATGCCTTTGGCAAGCCTGTTTTCGGGCACGCCGGCGACCGCGTTTGCCACGGCCATCGGGGAAGCGATGTCGACGCCGGCCAGGCGCGGCATGAGCAGATCCTCGAACGTCGCCACCAGCGAGCGCGGCGAGACGCCGGACCAGGTGGACTTGATCGTGCCTTCGGCGACGCCCTGCGCGCCGTTGTCGCCCTCAAGGACCAGAAGGGCGAACGTGCCGACGCGCTCGGTGGCATTGGCCCAGACGATGTCGCGCCGGTACGGCAGGCGGTAGAAATGCAGCGCCCATTTCGAGAGCTTGACGGTCATCGCAGTCTCAGGTGTATTCCATGGCCGGCTTCAGGGTTCTTGGCTCAAGCGGCAGCCAACCCCAGTTCGCGAATCGCATGCTCGCGCAGCTTCACCTTCTGCACCTTGCCGCTGCCGGTCATGCCGATGGCCTCGAAATCGGCAACGATGCGCAGATAACGCGGCACGCGAAAATTGGCGCAACGCGCCTTGCAAAACGCGATCAGTTCTTCCTCCCCGGCGCTGGCCCCGGCCTTGAGGGTCACATACGCCGCCGGCACTTCGCCCAGGCGCGGATCCGGCACGCCGACCACCTGCGCGGTGGCCACCGCCGCGTGGCCCAGCAGCACCTCTTCCACCTCGGCCGGCGCGACGTTCTCGCCGCCGACGCGAAACACGTCCTTCAGGCGTCCGACCATTGCGAGGCGGCCATCGGCGCCCTGGGTGCCGAGATCGCCGGTGCGCAGCCAGCCGTCGGCCGTGAAGGCCTGCGCGTTGGCTTCGTCATTCTTGTAGTAGCCCTGCATCACGTTCCAGCCGCGCACCTGGATTTCGCCCGGTCTATCGGCCGCGAGCGGCGCGTTGGTCGCGGGGTCGGCAATGCGCACGAACACGCCGTCATGCGGCAGCGCCCGGCCGTTGACGCGCAGTTCCTCGGCGTCGCGATGGTCGTTGATCACCACATTGGGCGAAGCCTCCGAAAGTCCGTAGGCGGCGCACACGCCCTTCATGCCCATCAGGTCGATAATCTTGCGCATGGTCTGCGGGCCGGCCGCCGACCAGCCGCCCCGCAGGTGCAACCTGGCTGGGTCGAAATCGGCATGGCTCATCATCATCTGGAACAGGGTGTCGTTGCCGCTGGTAAGCGTGCAGCGCTCGTCGGCCAAAAGCTTCAGCGCGCCGCCGGCTTCAAAGGTGGGCTGGGTCACCAGCGTGGCGCCGAAGGTGAGCGCCACCAGGAGCGAGAGCGTGGTGCCGGCCACGTGATAGAAGGGCCGGCAGTTGAAGTAGCGGTCTGCGGCCGTCACGCCGATGCGCCTGCCGCAAGACCAGGCGTTGCGCAGCATGTTGTGATGCGTGAGCAGCACGCCCTTGGGGTAGGC
>JAYVST010000465.1:0-6746 GCA_043775255.1 Burkholderiales bacterium | reverse complement strand
TGAGCGCGCGCTGCACCAGCTCGGTGGCCGAGGAGGCGCCGCGCAGGAACGAGAAGTTCGAGACGCAGTGCAGTTCGCAGTAGCGCGGCAGGGCGCTGGACGTATCCATGAAGCTTGAGTTGCGCGTGGCGGCGGGTTTTGCCGGCGCGGCGCGGGTTTCCTTGACGTCTGTAGGAGGGCTAGAATACTGTATATTTAATCAGTATTCATGTTGCCATGGAATACAGGCGTTTTGGACATTCGGCGGCACAAAAGCCGACTGCCCGCAAGTTCCGACAGATGTGAATGGCAGCTGACTTCGAAAAGCGGACCTGTGGCGCTCCTGCGGGCTCGCGCAAGCGCGACGACAAAAGGCTTGGCGCAGATGCAAATTTGCGCAAAAATGCACTAATAGTATGATTTTTTCATACTATCGATTGCAATTTTTGGAGATTGAGCCATGGCGACCGTGCGGAAAACTATCACCTTGACCGAGCAGCAGGACTTGTGGATTAGCGCGCAGCTTACCGTCGGCGGTTATACCAACGACAGCGAATACATCCGCGACCTCATCCGTCGCGAGCAGGAGCGGCGCGGTGCCGAACTGGAGAAGGTGCGCGCCGCGCTGGTCGAGGGCGAGAATAGCGGCGAGGCGCGACGCTTCGACGCCGACGCCTTCAAGGGGCGCATGACGGCCACAAATGGCTGAATACCGGCTTACGCCTGCTGCTGAACGCGGTTCATTCCAATATGGCGCTCACGCGCGCGATGACTTCCGCCGCTATCTCTTCCGGGGCGGTTTCGATGAACTTCGCATGGCGTTCGGCCCAGTCGAGAATGCGCGCCTGATTGGCGAGGACGACGCCGTCGGTCTTCAATCCCAGACCCATGAGCGAAACGGTCCAGCTTTGGCCGCGTGCGAAGTCGCCGCCGCGCGTGATCGGGCACACCATCGCAAGACTGAAGCGGTTGAAGGCGGCAGGCGAGAGCACCAAGGCTGGCCGGGTACCGCGCTGCTCGTGCCCGAGCTTGGGGTCGAGTGTCAACAGCACAATATCGCCGCGTTGCGGAATGTATTTGCGGGTCGTCGCCATTTTGTTTGGTTGGTGCCGGGTTACGGATCGGGGACTACAGCACTTCCTTACCCACGCGTGGGGCTTGATCCCATTCGCGATCGACCGGCATGTCGCCGGGTTTCATACCCGCTAGCAGTTCGTCGAGGGTGTACTTGCGCCGGTGTTTTGGCGTGACGATGATTTTTTCCTGATCTGCAGCGATTTCGACCTGCGAGCCCGCTTCGAGCCCGAGGTTCTTGAGCAGTTGTTTCGGCAGGGTGAGCGTGAGCGATCCGCCCAGTGCGCGCAAGGTGGCCGTGTGCATGGTGCTTGCTCCGGGAATGTCGAGGATGGCGGATGCTATCATTTCTCGTTAAATAAAAGTTAAATTAATGGCTGATTGCCTTCACCCGAAATACCCCTGCAAAAACCACCCCGGCGGCAGGCCGCGCTCGCGGAAGACCCACACCAGTGCGCGTGCGCCGGTCTGCGCGATGAAGTAGTCGCGCGTCATGGCCGCGCCGTCCCACCAGCCGGACTCGATGCGCTCCGGCCCGCTCATCAGGGTGAGCGGGCCGTCGTGATGCGGCTGGCCGCCGATTTCGCGTAGCGGCAGGGGCGGTTCGACCAGCCATACCGGTCGCGGGCCCCACTGCGGCTCGTTTGCCTGACTTGCCTCCGGCGTTCTTGACTGGGTAGCGGCGGAGCGGTGGACCCGGGCTGCGCTGGCGTCGGTGCCGGCGACGATCCGCCCGGCGCGGGCTGGCCGATGGTCGGCCTGCGGCTCGATGCGCTCCAGCGCTTCCGGCCCGAGGCGCGCGCTGAGGCGTTCCAGCAGGGCCGCCAGCCCCTGGGCCGGACGCGCCGGTTCGGGCAGCAGCGTGCGCGTGGCTTCGGTCGCCCGGCTGACGTGCGGGGCGCTCACGCCGATGCGCTCGACCCGGCGCACCAGCGCGGTGTGGTTCAGGCGCTCGCGCAGGATCAGGGTGAAGCGCTCGGCCGAGGCTGCGGGTTCGAAGAAATTCAGGGTGATCGTGCTGTGTGCTGTCGCGTCCGCGCCGGGGCGGCCGCGCTCGTGGTGCAGGGTGAGGTCGATGCGGTCGACCGCTTCCTTGCGGGCGCGCAGGAAGCCTTCGAGTTGGCGGAACGCGCGTGCGCAGGCGAACAGCAGGGCCTCGGCCGATTCGGCCGGCGCCGGCAGGGCGACGATCGAGTGGAAGGTCGCGGGGAACGTCATGCACTGCACCGGGTCGGGTTTGCGGCCGAAGGCGCGGTCGAGTTCGTCGGCAAGCGCCGGGCCGAAGCGGCGTTCCAGGCCGTCGCGCGGCAAGGCCAGCACGTCGGCTAAGGTGGTCAGCCCCAGGGTTGCGAAGGTGGCGGCATAGCCGGCGGCACTGGCCAGGGCGCCGACGGGCAGTCCGGGCAGGGCGGCGCGCAGGCCTGCGAGGGTGTCGAGGTGGGTGGCGAAACCGCTCTTGGCCAGCATGGAGGCGCCGCAGGGCGTGGGGCCGGAGGCGAGCACGGCGGTGAAACCCTGCGCCGCGATGTCCGCCGCCAGACGCGTCATCAGCGCTTCGAGACCGCCGAACAGTTTCACGCTGCCGCCGGTCTCAAGCAACAGGCCGTGCGGCGGCAGCGGCGCCAGATGGGAGGAGAACTGCAAGGCCCACTGGCTCAAGCCCGCGAGCGCGGCGGCTTCGAGGGCGGTGTCGCGCTCGGCCCATTCGAGCATTGGCGCCAGGGCGAGGGCGGCGGCCAAGCCTAAGCCGGCGCGCACGCCGGCCGCCTGCGCCGCGCTGTTGGCGACGACGACGCGGCGTTTCTCGACCACCGCGAAGGCGCGTTCAGGCGCTTGCGGAATGCAGTCGAGCGTCAGGCGCGTGAGCTGGATCGCGGTCCACAGCATGGTGGGCGGGTGGGTCCGACAGGGGCGGGCGGGTGGACAGGGGCGGGTGGGTAGACACGGGCGTGCGGGTAGACAGGGGCGGGCGGGTAGACAGGGGCGGACGGGCGAATAGGGGCGAGGGCGGTGTGAGCAGGAGGGTGCGCGCCAGCACCCCGCCGCGCCGCTTGAGGATGCGCAGGGCCAGGCCTGCCTGCGGCGCGGCTTCGAGCCCGATGCGCAGGGCCGCCGGCGTGGTCTCGTGGACGGCATTTTCCGGACGCATCAGCACCGCCAGCACCGGCTTGCCTTCGACTGCCAGTTGCAGGCGCCGGACTTCCTGGGCATTGAGGTGGCGCGGCCAGGCGAGCAGGGCGCCATCGGACAGGCCTTTGAGGATTTGTTCGCAGGCCCACAGGCCCTCGGCCGGGCGGCGCGGCCGCACGACGATCAGGCGCGATGCGGCGATGCCGCCGCCGACGAACGCCGGGGCATAGGGCAGCCAGGGCGGCGCGAGCAGGAAAACCGGGGAGCCGGCGCGCGTGAGGGCGCTCAAGGCGGGAAAGAACAGCCTTACTTCACCGATGCCGGCATGCCGGCTGAGTACCTCGGTAAGCGCGCCGGCCGGCCAGCCGCCGCCGGGCAGTTCCGCATCCAGCGCCGCGAAGCCGGTGGCCAGGCCAGGCCGCACGGCATGCGCGAGGTCGCGGCCGCGCCATACGCCCGGCAGCGCCGTGAGGGCGGCGTCATGTCCGTCGGCGTCCACGGACATGGCACCGGCGCGGGAGGGAAGAAGGGCATGCCCCATAGCGACGGGCGCTGGTGTTGCAGTGAGATGGCGCGATCAGGCTGCAAGCCAGTCGGCCCACATGAGCAGCGTGAATCCGGCGACACACACCACGCTGACCCAGCGGTCGCGGTCATGCGCGATGAAGCGGGTGAATGCGGCCGCAAGGCGGACGGGCAGGCCCGGTAGCGGGCGCAATACGTTGCGGCCGACGGCGGGGCCGACGGCAACAGCGGCAACAGCGGCAAAACGGGTGATGGCTTGCATGGGAGGGCTTGAGTTCCGAAATCGACGGGGGAACCAGCATACCCTAAATACTGATTTTATGTACAGTATTTTTTACGGAGCCGTCCCAACCCCGACTTGCCACCTGCGGACCCGCTTGAGGCCGGTTGGCGGAACGAGCGCCTCAAAGATCCTGTGCGATCTTCTCGATTTCGGCGCGCATCGGGAACTTGTCGCCCAGGGCGGCAAGTTCTTCGAGCAGGATGCGTGCCTCGCGCTTCTTGCCGGCCTTGATCAGCACACGGGCGTAATTGAGACGGATGGCCGGTGCCTGCGGCGCCAGTTCGGCGGCCTTGGAAAGCAGTTCGGTGGCGCGCGTGACATCGCCTTTTTCAAGCAGCAGCATGCCCAGGGTATCCATGAACGCGGGTTGATTGGGCGCGAGCTTGTTGGCTTTTTCCGCCAGGGCGATGGCGTCCGGCGCCTTCAGTTTGTTCGCTGTCCAGGCCAGGTTGTTGAGCAGCACCGGATTCTCCGGCATGACCACGAGCAGGTCGCGGAAGCGCTGCGAGGCGCCTTCGAAGTCGCTGCGCGCTAAGGCCACCTCGCCCAAGTGCATCTGGAAACCCAGGTCCTTGGGCTGCTCTTTCTGCCAGGTGGTGGCCAGACGCTCGGCCTCGGCCTTGTTGTTGCCCGCCAGAAGAACACCATGAAGTTTGATGGCGATTTCGGTGGCGGATACGATCTTGAGTCCGGCGCGGTAGGCGTTGGCGGCGTCACCCCAGGCTTTTTGCGCCGCATGGACGTCGCCTTCAAGGACGTAGCCGATCGCATCCTTGGGCCGCTGCTTCTGCACCTCGCGCGCCAGCGTGAGGGCGTTCTTGCCCTTGCCGGTCTGCATATCGAGCATGATGAGTCCGCGTTGCGCCTCGATCAGATCGGATTTGAGCGCCAGCGCCTGGCGCAGGTTTTGCGCCGCGGCCTCGGGCTTCTTGGAGGCCGCGTTGATTTCCGCCATGCGCAGGAACGGGCGGGTCGAGCCGGGTTGCAGGGCCGCTTGCTTGGCGTAGGTGGCGAGCGCCTGGTTGAGTTCCCCGCTGGCTTGCTGTACTTGGCCCAGCAAATCGAGCAATTCGGGGCGGTCGGGCAGCGCTGCGATGGCATCCTGCGCGGCAGTGGCGGCCTTGCGGTAATCCCTGGCGCGCATGTGCAGGTCGATTAACGCCGCGCGCGGCGCGGTCTCGTCCGGACGCGCGGCGATCGCCTTGCCGATCAGCGCGGCGGTTTCCTCGTTGGTGCCGCCGCCTCGCGCCTTGAGGCCCGCGAGCGCCAGATAGGCCTGGGCGTTTTTCGGGTCGGCGGCGACCAGTGTCTCGAAGCGTTTGATCGCGTCGGCGGGTTTCTTGTCGTTCACGTCAAGCGCAGCCAATCCCGCCACGGCGGCAAAATAGGTAGGGTTGAGCGCGAGCGCCTTCTCGAAGCTGGCGCGGGCGCCGGCGGTGTCGCGCTTGGCCAGCAGCAGGCGGCCGCGCATTTCGTGCGGCAGCGGATTGTCCGGCTGCTTCTTCTGCAGGGTGTCGATGGCCGCGAGCCCTTTGTCGATCTCGCCGCGGCGCAGATGATTGGCGATCAGCGCCATGTCGGCCGAGGTGCCGGTATCGCCGGCGGAAATTTTTTCCAGCGCGTCGAATCCGGCATCGGCCTCGCCCTTGGCAAAACGCGTGAGCGCCAGGCTGGTGCGTTTGCGCGCGTCATTCGGGTCGAGCTTGGCGGCAGCGCCGAAGAACTCCTCGGCTTGCGCGGTTTCACCGTTGCGCATGAAGGCTTCGCCCGCCAGCATCAGCAGGCTGGCATCCCCTTTGATGCGATCGAACACCGGCTTCAAGGTGTCGACAGCCTTGGCGGATTGCCCGGAAGCCAGATAGGTCAAGGCGAGCCAGCGCCTGGCCGGTAGCGAGCGTGCATCGGCCTTGAGGGCGCGTGCCAGGTGGGTCTCGGCCTGGCCGTAGGACTTGAGGCTGAACTCGACCGCACCGGCCTGAGTCAGGGCAACCGGATTGTCGGGGGTCATGCGCAGCAATAGCTGGGAATACTCGCGCGCGCTCTTGTAATCCTTTTTGGCGAATGCCAACTGGGCCCCGGCCAGTTGGGTCAGCGGGTGTCCTTTGGCGACATTCTTCATCGCCTCGAACTCCTTGGCCGCTTCATCCTGCTTCGCCTGCCCCATCAGGTTGGCAATCACCGCGAAACGCGCGATGACGAAGTCGGCGCGGAATTCAACGGCCTTGCGATAGGAATCGAGCGCTGCGGCGCGCTCGTCGCGCGCCATCTGCAGGTCGCCCTTGAATTTCCAGGCTTCGGCGTCGCGCGGTCGCTGCGCCAAGACGCGGTCGAGCACGGTCGTTGCCTCGTCGGGCTTGCCGCCGGCAGCGAGAAGTCGTGCGCGGGTCAGGAGGGCCGGGGCGAAATCGGGCTTCTTCTCAAGCGCGCGCTCAAGGGCTTTTTGCGCACCGGCCGTATCGCCGGATGACGCCAGCGCGAGCGCCATGCTGTTCTGTACCGAGGCGAAGGCCTCGGGGTCGGCCGGCTGGGCTTTTGCGCCTTCTTCGAGTACAAGCTTGAATTGGCCGCCGGCTACAAATGCGCGCAGCAGCAGGGGCAACACCGCATCGGCGGAACTCCCCAGCTCGCGCGCCTTGCGCAACTCTACTTCAGCCGACCGCAGGTCGCCGCCCTCGAGCAGTGCCTGGCCCAGGAGCAAACGCGCTTCAGCGCTGTCGCTTTTCAACTGCAGCGCGTTCTTGAGCTCGATGACAGC
>JAYVST010000464.1:0-1596 GCA_043775255.1 Burkholderiales bacterium | reverse complement strand
TGGAGCGCGCTGCTTGAAGGCACGGACGTGTGCTTCGCGCCGGTGCTGACGCTGACCGAAGCGGCCGCGCATCCGCACAACCTGGCGCGCGGCGCGTTCGATGCCGCGCCGGGTGGCGGCGTGCAGGCGGCGCCGGCGCCGCGGTTCGGGGCGGCGAAGTAGCTTGAGCCGACTGCGTCGAATCGCATCGGAATTTGGGTTGGTATGGGCGTTGGAAGCGGCCATTGACTGTCGAGTTTGACGGCTGTTTTTGACCCGGTGAGCGGGTCGATCATCGCTATGATTCGCGCCATGCCAAAACGACCCGTTGCGTCGCAACCCTTCGCAGCGCTTGTCGCAAAAGGCTTCGAGATCAGGTTCCTGTCGCATGCTGAATCGATCATTGCGGGTGACTTCCCCGAAGCGTTGACTGAAATCGGCAACGCGTTGAGCGTGATCGAATTGCCCATTACCGAGATCATCGGCAGCGGGGGTGGCGAGACAAAGTTTACGCAGCGTCTGCGTCGATCGCTGGTAGGAATGGGTTGGCGCAAGCATGTCTTCGAAATCGGCAAGACCATCGATGGCGTAGCCCGTGAATCGACCTCGCACGAAGTCGACCATGTGAAGGCGTACGCCGGCGCGGGCGTCATCGCGATGGAGATCGAGTGGAACAACAAGGATCCGTTCTTCGACCGCGATCTGGAAAACTTCAAGCGTCTCCATGCCGAGGGTGCAATCAGCGTCGGCGTGTTGATCACACGCGGGTCATCTCTTCAGGATGCGCTGCGCGATGCGGTACGCAGGTTCGCGCGCGATAGAAAAATCGACAGCTTCGAGGATCTCGCTGCGAACGGGTATGTGCCAACTCCGAAGCAACGGGCCAACGTGCTGAAGCGTGTTCAGCGCACGAAGGAGCCGGTGGCCTTTGCTGAAGCTTGGACCGACAATTTTGTATCGAACAAGTTCGGACAGGCCACGACGCATTGGTCAAAGCTGGTACATCGTGTGGCGCGAGGTGTGGGCAACCCTTGCCCTCTGCTTCTGATCGGCCTGCCTGCTTCAATGATCACCTTCGACACGGCTCCGATCGAGCAGTTGTCAGAGGATGACGCGCCGGCTGAAGACTAGATCTCAGCAGCGGCAAAAAGCTGGTCCTGTCGTGAGTTGTGCGCGTAGGTAGGCCAGTTGGGCGTGTACCCGTCGTTTGCCTGATCGCCCCAGACCGACCAGCCGGGGCGTTCGCCGCGGGCGAACATTTCCAAGTAGGGGCCGGGGCTGCAACTGGTGATGAGCGGGTATTGCTCGTCCGGCTTGCGGCTGTGCTCGCGCTTGCGGGTTGCAATCGTGTTCACCTGCGTACGGCCGGGTTGCAACGTTCGCACATTCTTTCCGCGCACGCCGAAGAGCAGCAGTTCGGTGACGTTGCGGAAATAAAAGCCAACGCCGCGGCCGTCCGGCCCGCCATCCTTGCGAATCTTCTGCCAGACGATATTCGACTTGTAGCGAAATCCCCAAGCGGCCAACACTGCCAGGCCCTCGGGAAGCAGCGCGTTCGGGACCCAAAGGTACAGGTGTGCCGCGTCGGCAGCGGCCTGCTCCACGGGCAGCGCCTTG
>JAYVST010000463.1:0-3583 GCA_043775255.1 Burkholderiales bacterium | reverse complement strand
CGGCCCTTGGCGGCGCGGCGTGATGCATCGATAGTGGTGTTGCGGGCATGTGCCCGCATCCCACTGGAGATACATCATGAATGCCTCGACCAAGCGACTCGTAACCAACAAGCGCAACCTGCTTGCCTTGCTTTGCGCCACGCCGCTGTTGACGGCGTGCTACGTCGTGCCGGTCCACCCCGACGGCCGTGTCTATCCGCCACCCGGCACTAGCGTCGGCCAACCTGTGACTCCGGCGGTCGCGCAAGCCCCCGTCACGATAGCGGCCGCCCCTGGTCCCGTCACCTTCACGGCGCGCCTGTATCCCGCAAACGAGGCCGCCGCCCGCACCGGCGTCATTGCCGGCAGCGTGACCAGCCCGCAGGACGGCCGGGGCTTGTTCACGATTCCCTACAACGGCGACACATTGAGCGGCGAAGCCACGCGCACCAGCGCGGGCACGGTGCATACCGGCGTGGCCAACGCTGCGGGTCCGCGCGGAACGTTCGTGCGCTGCAACTACCGCATGAATACGCAGACCCAAGGTATCGGCGAATGCGTGTTTTCCGACGGTGCGCGCTTTCAGATGCATGTCGGCAGCTGATTGATCCGCTCCCGGGAATCACGCGATGGCGCGCGCGAACAGGTTGACGTAGGCGAGCTTGACCCGGGAGATCGCGTTCATGCGTCGACCCGCTGATTGGGCGGTGCGCCACCGCGCAAATCGCCATAGGAGCGCCGAAACATTTCGTCCAAGTGTTCTCCGGCGGTGCAGGGTGCGTGTATCGGCGGATGGTCCGCGTCGGTACAGGAAGGCAGACACTCGATGCAGGCGGCGTGGTCGGGGCTGTAAAAATACGGAATCGAGTAGCGATCGCGGCCGGGCGACTTGTTGTTGAGGACGCGATGCATGTTGGATCGATAGATGCCGTTGGTCCAGCGATTGAACATGTCGCCCAGATTGATGACGTAGGCGCCGGGCACCGATGGAGCGGCGATCCACTCGCCTGCGGCGTTTTCCACCTCGAGTCCGCCGCTGTCGTCCTGGGCGAGGATGGTCACCGCGCCCCAGTCGGTGTGCGCGCCGGCGCCGAGCTGGTTGACGCGCGCATTGTGCGGATGCGGCGGATACTTGATCAGGCGAAGAGTGGCCGACGGGCAGGCGAACGCTGGTTCGAAAAACCCGGCGTCGAGTTCCAGCGATACGGCGAGTAGCCGCATGATGCGCGATGACAGGGCGTCCATCGCGGTCGAGTACGCAATCATTTGCTCGCGAAATCCGGGCAATGCAGGCCACTGGTTGCCGCCATAGCCCCGTATTCCGGCCCGCACATACGGATGTTCATCGGGCAGGTCCTGGTTGACGTAAAAGCTCTCCTTCAAGTCCGGCGGCGAATCGCTGTCCAAGGTCTGCCCGCCGACCGGTTCGTAGCCCGCCCGCGTCGGCGAGTTGCGCATGTGGAGCGCCTCGCGCTCCGGTAGAGGCAGGTCGAAAAGTTGCCTGCTCCATGCAAACTGATCCGCGACCAGATTCGCCGACACGCCATGATTGGCCACCATGAAAAAACCTGTCTCGCGGCAGGCACGCCCGATTTCATGCGCCACTTCCGCAGTGGATCGATCGGATGGTGCAAGGTCGATGATGGGGATGGCGCGCGCCGCCCGCGGTGCTTCGTAGACAATCATGGGCTCAGGCCGCCTGTGCCGCGATCTTCATGCGTATCGGCACACGCGCATCGCGGCGCGACTCCTCTTCACCGTGCTCGGCCAGGATCGCGGCCAGCCACTTGCGCATCATCAGCCCCGGCTGGTCGGTCGGCATATGCTTTTCCTCACCCGAGGCCAGGTCGAGCGGCGCATCATGGTCGGTCGACTCCAGCACACCCTTGTCCTCGTTGACCACCTGTCGGTCGAATGCGACGATATCTGCGGCCGGCGCCTGTTCCTCGGTATCGCTGCGATAGGCCCATTGACATACCTGGATGCTGGCATCGTCGATCGGCGTGGCGCAGGTGACGATAGCGTGCTCGACGCCGTTGGGATAGGTGATGTGCAGCTTGCGGATAAATGGCGCGTACCACTTGTTGCGCATGTGGCGGACGGTGGTGTCGGAATCGATGCGCAACACCTTCTTCTGGATCTCCGGATTGCGCACCTCGACCCTGGTTTCGAACAGGAAGCCGTAGTCGGCGGGCGTCAGGCTGATCGACGCCGGCACCGGTTGGTGCATGTCGCCGAAGCTGGTCTTGTGGGTGAACGAGAAGTGCGCGTTGTCGAACGAATTCTCCATCAGGCGCAGGCCCGCGCAGTTCCAGCGCTCGTAGAACTGCGGTATGCGTCGAAATCCCCTTGCCTCCTCCTCGAAATCCGGAATGCCGGCGAGCGGCTCGGCCGACAGGCACACCCACACGTAGCCGTAGCGTTCCTCGGCCTGGAATCCGCGCGCCTTGGCGCGTGCCGTGCACATCTTGGCCGGCAGTTCCGGCTGCTGCGGCATGTGAATGCAGGCGCCGTCCGGGCCGTAGCGCCAGCCGTGATACTGGCAGGTCAGACCCTCGCCATGCGCATCATTACTGATCCAGCCGCCGGAAAGCTTCGCGGTGCGATGCTGACAGCGGTCCTCCTGCGCATGTACCTTGCCTTTCGAATCGCGCCACAACACGACATCCTGGCCGAAATACTTGAGGCCTACCGGCTTGTCGGTCACATCCGCCGATGCGATCACGGGGTTCCAGTAGCGTTGCAATACGGGTTGGCGAGTCTGCAGCATGGCGCATCCTTTGAGGAAAGGTCAATCAATGGAAGCATCCGCAATCGCAGCGATAGGCGCGGCGAGCGGATACACGAAGTTGGAAGGGGCGGCGCGACGTAACCGGCAATCGAGCGCAACCCCGGCCCGGTCAGTCGGAGACCGGGCGAAAAATCTTGCGAGTGTGCGAGCAATGAACAAAGCGCTTCCCTGCCTTGCAGGAGAACAAGGGGGAGAGCAATCTCCCGCACGAATTTCCGGCAGCCTGCGCCGGAGTTGCCATGCTGAGCGCTTCTACTCTCTTAAAGGATGATGCGAGCAAAGCATATGCCAACCAGGCCGGTCCGCGCAACACCTTCAGCGCAATCCGATAGGTCGAGGGTGGCCTGTCCAGTCGATCTCAACCAAAGGCACCTTGAAAGTGCCCAATGCATGATCAAGCACCAGAGCGGCGCGCGCACCCGCCTGCGTTGTTTCATGCCCCGAGGGGACCCGGGCCGGCTGCCGGCTGCCGAAACTCATGCAGTTCGCGGATAAGTCGAACCCATCCGTCGGCGAGCGACTCCAGCAGCCGTTCTCCCATGGTCGGTGTGGCAAGTGTTGCATCGCCGATCACGCCGCTCACCGTCAAGTCGTGGGTCAGCCATGCAGATCCCTGGGTGCCATGCCGCTCGCCTTCCAGGCATGTGATCATGATGTCGCCTGCGCCAGTACGGCCATATCCATTTCGTCCAGCGGCCAGTCGCAACCGTTCCTTACCAGCGCCGCAAAGCCCTCGTCGGGCACCATCGTGGTCAGACAATAGAGACGATTCGTTCCGGTGTTTTTCACCAGGTGCTCATGTCCGGCGCGCAC
>JAYVST010000462.1:0-7131 GCA_043775255.1 Burkholderiales bacterium | reverse complement strand
AGGTCCCAGAGGTCGCCATCGGGCAAGTCGAGCAGGGACTTAAGGCCATCGGCCAAGGTCGCGTCGATCTCCGCGCCATGGCGTTCGAAAAAGGCGTTCAACACCAGATCGTTTTCCAGCATGCCGCGCCGGCTTGCCCATTTCAGACGCGCCAGCGCGACCCCGTCGAGCAGGTTCACGCCACCGATGCCGATACCGATACCGATACCGAGGCTAGACGGCACGCCGCACCATCAGTTCCTTGATCTTGCCGATTGCCAGGGTCGGGTTCAAGCCTTTGGGGCAGACGTCGACGCAATTCATGATCGAGTGGCAGCGGAACAGGCGATAGGGATCCTCGAGGTTGTCGAGGCGCTCGCTGGTGATCTGATCGCGCGTGTCGGCGATGAAACGATAGGCCTGCAGGAGGCCCGCCGGGCCGACAAACTTGTCGGGATTCCACCAGAACGAGGGGCACGCGGTGGAGCACGAGGCGCACAGGATGCACTCGTACAGGCCGTTCAATTCCTCGCGGTCCTCCTGCGACTGCAGGCGCTCCTTTTCCGGTGGCGGGTCGTTGTTGACCACATACGGCCGGATGGAATGGTACTGCTTGAAGAACTGCGTCATGTCGACGATCAGGTCGCGGATCACGGGCAGCCCGGGCAACGGGCGCAAGACGACGTGGTCGCCCAGTTCGGCCACGTTGGTGAGGCACGCCAGGCCGTTCTTGCCGTTGATGTTCATCGCGTCGGACCCGCACACGCCTTCACGGCAGGAACGACGGAAGGCGAACGAGTCGTCCATCGCCTTAACCCGCACCAGCGCATCGAGCAGCATGCGGTCGGCCGGCTCCAAGGCCACGTCGTAGTCTTTCATGTAAGGGCTGGCGTCGCGGTCCGGATCGTAACGATATATCGAGATTTTCATCTTTGGCGTGCCTGGTGAAAACGCGAGTTGCGTCGAAAATGGCTGAAACCGACGCCGCTGGCGTCAGTAACTGCGCACCTTGGCGGGAATCGATTCGGTCGAAATCGGCGTGAAGATGACGGGCTTGTAGTCGAGGCGATCATTCTCCTTGAACCACAGCGAGTGCTTGAGCCACACATCATCGTTGCGGCCGTTCGGATGCTCGGGCGTATCGTGGCAGTCGGCACGGTCATGGGCGCCGCGGCTTTCCTTGCGCGCTTCGGCGCAGACCAAGGTCGAACGCGCGACTTCGATCAGGTTGTCGAGTTCGAGGGCCTCGATACGTGCGGTGTTGAACACCTTGGACTTGTCGGCGATTTCGGTCACCTCGACCTTCGTGGCGACTTCCTTGATGCGCGTCACGCCTTCGACGAGCATGTCGGCAAAGCGGAAAACGCCGCAGTGGCGCTGCATCACCCGCTGCAGGTCGGCACGCGTCTCATGCACGTTGGCGCCGTCTTTCTGATTGTTGAGCCGATCCAGGCGCGCCAGCGTGCGGTCGGCGGCATCTGCGGGCAGGTCGCGGTGACCCTTGTTGGCGGCCAGGTATTTGATCATGTTGTCGCCCGAGGCCTTACCGAACACCAGCAGGTCGGTCAACGAGTTGGTGCCCAGGCGGTTCGCACCATGCACCGAAGCGCAGGCGCACTCACCGGCGGCATAAAAGCCCTCGACGATGGTGTTCGGATTGCCGTCCCTGGGCACGACCACCTCGCCTTTGTAATTGGTGGGAATCCCGCCCATCTGGTAGTGGCAGGTCGGGACCACCGGAATCGGGTCGCGCGCCGGGTCGACGTTGGCGAACTTCTTGGCGATTTCGCGAATGCCCGGCAGGCGCTTGTCGATTTTTTCCGGCCCCAGGTGATCGAGCTTGAGCAGCAGGTAGTCGCCTTCCTTGCCGGCGCCGCGTCCCTCGTTGATCTCGGTGGCCATCGCGCGTGAGACCACGTCGCGCGAAGCGAGATCTTTCGCGGTGGGCGCGTAGCGCTCCATGAAGCGCTCGCCGTCCTTGTTGAGCAGATACCCGCCTTCGCCGCGCACGCCTTCGGTGATCAGGACGCCGGCGCCGGCGACGCCGGTCGGGTGGAATTGCCAGAACTCCATGTCTTCGAGCGGAATGCCGGCGCGCGCGGCCATGCCCAGGCCGTCGCCGGTATTGATGAACGCATTGGTCGAGGACGCGTAGATGCGGCCGGCGCCGCCGGTGGCAAACAAGGTTGCGCGCGCCTGCAGGATCATGACCTCGCCGGTTTCCATTTCAAGCGCCGTGACGCCGAGAACGGCGCCGTCGACCGGGTCGCGAATCAGGTCGAGCCCCATCCATTCGACGAAAAACTGGGTATTGGCGCGCACATTGCGCTGGTACAGCGTGTGCAGCATGGCGTGGCCGGTGCGGTCGGCGGCCGCGCAGGAGCGCTGCACCGCAGGTCCGGCCCCCATGTTCTGCATGTGACCGCCAAACGGGCGCTGATAGATGGTGCCGTCCTCGTTGCGGTCGAACGGCATGCCGAAGTGCTCCAGCTCGATCACGCACTTCGACGCCTCGCGCGCCAGGAACTCGACGGCATCCTGATCGGCCAGCCAGTCGCCGCCCTTGACAGTGTCGTACATGTGCCATTGCCAGGAGTCCGGCCCCATGTTGCCGAGCGAGGCGCCGACCCCGCCCTGGGCCGCCACGGTATGCGAGCGGGTCGGGAACACCTTGGTGATCACCGCGACCTTGAGGCCCGCTTCGGCCAGTTGCAGCGCGCCGCGCAAACCGGCGCCGCCGGCCCCCACGATGACCGCGTCAAACTTGCGTACGGACAATGCCATTGCCTCGAATCCTCACTGCAAAAAGATTTTCAGGGCCCAGATGCCGCATGCGACCAGCCACACGATAGTGCCGACCTGCAGCACCAGGCGCACCCCGGTCGGCTTGATGTAGTCCATCAGAATGTCACGCACACCGACCCAGGCGTGGTAGAGCAGACAGAAAATGAACATCAAAGTTGCGACCTTCATCCATACCGGACTGAAAATCCCGTACCAGCCAAGATAGTCGGCCGGCTTCTGCACCAGGAGCACCGCCAGCAGGAGAACCGTATAAAACGCCATCAGGACGGCGGTGACGCGCTGCCCGAGCCAGTCGCGCAGTCCGTAATGCGCGCCGACGACGATTCGTTGTTTCATGGATTCGAAAATCTCGCGAAGGCTAGAGGAAAAGTCGCCAGCAAATCAGCAACACGAGGGGGATGCTGACGAAATAGACCGCGCCGGCACTGGCGCGGGCGGCGGCCAGTTCGATACCCTTGTGCATGTCAAGAAACAAATAGCGAATGCCCGCGCAAAAATGATGCACGTAGGCCCAGAGCAGACCGGCCAAGCCCAGCTTGACCCACCATTGTTCCAGGAACGCGCTCAATGCCTCGAAGCCGATTTCGGTGCCAAGACTCATGTCGAGCAGCCACAGCAGTGCGGGCAGGGAAACGAACAATCCCGCCCCACTGATTCTGTGCATGATCGAAACCCAGCCCGGCAAAGGCAGACGAATCTTGGTCAAGTCCAGGTGTTTGGGACGTAGACGCGCCGCCTTGGTCGTTGTTGTTGACATTCCGTCTTTGGTATTTCAATGATTGAACTGCGACTTGGCTGCCGTCGCCCGCCCGCAGCGGGTCGCGTGAGCGGCCAAGCCATGCGGCCGGAGTTGGCGGCCCTGTCACGTCGAACCGGGGGCTTGCGCGCCGGTCATCCCCTCGCTTGAGCAAAATTATACATCCCGCTTTCGCAACGCAGCACAAGCAGGTGCGGCGCCTTTTCAACTCAATTCGTTCTTGTAGTGGTGCCGGGTGGTCAGATACAGCCCGCGCCTGACCTCCACCGGCCGGTCGCCGTAGGTGTACGTCAGGCGGTCGACCAGAAGCAGCGGCGTGCCGCGCTCGACACGCAGGACGCGCGCGCTTTCGGCGTCTGCGGGAATCGCGCGGATCTTCTCGTCGGCACGCAACATCTTGATGCCGAATTCGCTTTCGAACAAGCTGTACAGAGGCGCCTTGGATTCGGTGAGGCGCTCCACCGAGAGCCCCTTGAAGAACGCGCCCGGCAGCCAGAGCAGGTCCAGCACGCAGGGAATTCCGCCAAACGACAAGAGGCGCCGCAAAGTGACGACCGGATCGCCCGGCTTCTGCTCCAGCGCCCGGCCGATTTCAGCGGGAGCGCGCACGCGCCGGCAATCGAGGATCAGGCTTTCAGGGTAGCCCGGCTCGCCTTCATCGGGCATCAGGCGCAGAAAGCGGAATTGCGTGCGCGGCTCGGTGTGGGTGGCCACAAAAGTCCCCTTGCCCTGTCGCCTGACCAGAAGGTGACCTGTCGCGAGTTCGTCGATCGCCTTGCGCACCGTGCCCTGGCTGACCCTGAAGCGGACCGCCAGCTCGATTTCCGAGGGAATCATGTCGCCCGGCTTCCACTCGCCGGCCTCGAGGCCCTGCACGATCAGGACCTTGATCTGCTGGTACAGGGGACTGAAGGTCGGCGCGGACGTGGCCTGCGTCTGGCCGGCGGGCGTCGCTTCTGTTTTCATGGCTTCGATTGAATCACAAAGGAGACCGTTTCGTCTATCTCTTGTTTTATATCTTATATAAGATATAAGACCTGACTTGACTTCAACCGGGACTTTTGCCTAAACTAGCGAGGCGCTCATGTCGCATACATATACCGCACCGGGTCCACTTGGTGCGCATCCGCGCGTCGTTCTGCGGATTCATCGCGTCGATTGGCTGTCAACCTCGCGCGCCGCAAAGCGCGTTCGGCGGCATAATCCCGTTCCTGTTCCCGTTCCCGTTCCCGTTTCCGTTCCCGTTACCCCCACTCCAAGTTCGAGGAGAATCTGATCATGGCCAAATCCCCAGTGCGCGTCGCCGTCACCGGTGCCGCCGGACAAATCGGTTATTCGCTGCTGTTTCGCATCGCCAACGGCGACATGCTCGGCCGCGACCAGCCGGTGATACTGCAATTGCTGGAAATTCCGGACGAAAAGGCGCAAAAGGCCTTGAAGGGCGTCATGATGGAATTGGACGACTGCGCCTTCCCGCTCGTAGCCGGCATGTCCGCGCACGGTGATCCGATGACGGCCTTCAAGGATATCGACTACGCGCTCCTGGTTGGGGCGCGTCCGCGCGGCCCCGGCATGGAGCGCAAGGATCTGCTGTCGGCCAACGCCGCGATCTTCACGGCCCAAGGCAAAGCGCTTGACGCGGCGGCCTCGCGCAACGTCCGCGTGCTGGTGGTCGGCAACCCGGCCAACACCAATGCCTATATCGCGATGAAATCGGCGCCTTCGCTGCCGAAAAAGAATTTCACCGCCATGCTGCGCTTGGATCACAACCGCGCCCTTTCGCAACTGGCGGCCAAATCCGGCCGTCCGGTCGCATCGATCAGGAAGCTGGTGGTCTGGGGCAACCACTCCCCCACCATGTATCCCGACTACCGTTTCGCCGTCGCCGACGGACAGGCCGTCCGGGGCCTGATCGACGACGAGGCCTGGAATCGCGACACCTTCCTGCCGACGGTCGGCAAGCGCGGCGCTGCCATCATCGAGGCACGCGGCCTATCGTCAGCCGCGTCGGCCGCCAATGCCGCCATCGACCACATGCGCGACTGGGCGCTGGGCACCAACGGCGAATGGGTCACCATGGGCATCGCCTCCGACGGCAGCTACGGCATCCCTGAAGAGACCATGTACGGCTTCCCGGTGATCTGCGCCGGCGGCGAGTACACCATGGTCAAGGGCCTCGAGGTCGATGCCTTTTCGCGCGAGCGGATGGATTTCACCCTCAAGGAACTGAACGAGGAAAAGGACGGGGTCAAGCATTTGCTGGGCTGAAAACCCGATGCGGGCGCCGCACGCGCCCGCCGCCACCATGCCTGCCCACCCGCAAGACGTGCTTTTCGTGGACGGAACGCCGCACCCGGCGATTCCGGCGTGCGAGCACTACGCCGGCAACGAGAAATTCATCAAGCGCGCCTTCCTGACGCAGCGTGAAAGCGCAATCGAGGGCATGCCCGTTTTCGATGTGCTGTGCGACCTCGAAGACGGTGCTGCGGCAGGCACCGAACGCGAGACCGCCGAACTGGTCGGCGCACTCGTGGGAAGCGCAGGCAATACCTTCGCCCGCGCCGGCGTGCGGGTGCACGATGCCTCGCATGCCCACTGCATGAAAGACATCGAGATCGTGATCAGGGCCGGCGGGCCAAAGCTGGCCTACATCATGCTGCCCAAGTGCGACAGCCGCATGGACGCGCTCAAGATCGCCTCCTGGATCAATCATCTGGCCGAAGACACCGGGCAGCGCCGCATCATCCCGCTGCATGTGATGATCGAGACGCATAACGGACTCAAGGAAGTGTTCGATATCGTCGAGCTGGCGCAGGTTGAGGCGGTCAACTTCGGCATCATGGACTTCGTTTCAGCGCACCAGGGTGCGATTCCGGCCACCGCCATGGCCTCGCCAGGCCAGTTCGAACATCCGCTGGTGCGCCGCGCCAAGCTGGAAATCAGCGCTGCGGCGCTGGCCAACGGGGCGATTCCCGTGCATGGCGTGACCCAGGATTTCCGCAATCCGGCCACGGCAGAGTCCGATGCCCGGCGCGCGCGCACCGAGTTCGGCTACCTGCGCCAGCAAAGCATCCATCCCGATCAGATCCCCGCCATCCTGCGTGGCATGCGCCCCGCGCAGAGCGAGATCGCCGACGCGGCCGAGATCCTGCTGGCGGCACAAAGCCGACACTGGGGACCACTCGGGCACAATGGCAAGTTGCATGACCGCGCCAGTTATCGGTATTTCTGGCAGCTTCTCGAACGCGCGCACCGCACCGGGGCCGAAATCCCGGCGCATGCGCGCACCGCATTTTTTGAATCAGGGACAACATCATGACCATGCCATCCGCCGGCGCGCGCTTTCGCGCCGCACTCCGCGAAGAATCGCCGCTGCAAGTGATCGGCGCGATCAACGCCAACCATGCCCATCTGGCCAAGCGCGCCGGCTTTCGCGCCATCTACCTGTCGGGCGGCGGGGTGGCGGCCGGTTCGCTCGGCCTGCCCGACCTTGGCATCAGCAATCTCGACGACGTCCTCACCGATATACGCCGCATCACCGACGTGTGCGATCTGCCTCTGTTAGTCGACGTCGACACCGGTTTCGGCGC
>JAYVST010000461.1:0-5784 GCA_043775255.1 Burkholderiales bacterium | reverse complement strand
CTTGCGGCGGCCGGGGTGTGGCCGCCTGCGGCCGGCAAGGGCGCGGCTGCGAAGCCGGCAGGGAAAAGGCCGGCGGTGAAAAAGGTGGCTGGGAAAAAGGCGGCGGTGAAAACGGCGACGTTGAAAAAGCCGGCAGCGAAAAAGCCGGCAGCGAAAAAGCCGGCAGCGAAAAAGCCAACGGCGAAAAAGCCAGCAGCGAAAAAGGCAACGGCGGAAAAGCCCGGCGCGAAACCGTCTGCCGCCGGAAAGCCGGCGGCGACCAAGCCCAAGAAATGATCATGGCCGCAACGGGAGCGCGCACGCGATGAACGGCAATTCGCTCAAGTTTTACCTGGGCTGCGGCGTGGCCTTGGCAGCCGCGTTGGGGCTGTTGGCTGGCGTTGCGAACGAGTACGTGTTCTTCGCGTCCTTCGTGGTGTTGCAATTCGTCATGCTGGCTACCGCCTGGAACATCCTGGGCGGCTATGCCGGGTATGTGAACTTCGGCACCAGCGCGTTTTTCGCGCTGGGCGGCTACGCGGCGCTGTTCATGATCAAGGCCTTTGCCGCGCCGCTGGTGGTGCAGATCGCCGTCGCTGCGGTTCTCACCGGCGTGCTGGGGCTGGCTATCGGGCTCCTGTCGTTGCGCCTGCGCGGCATTTTCTTTTCCATCGCCACGGTCGCGCTGGCGATCATCTGCGAAACCGTGATCCTCAATATCGACTACTTAGGCGGCGCCAAGGGCATGCAGTTGATGCGCCCGGAACCGATGGCGCCGTTCACCAGCTATACCAAGATGTTGTTCTTCGTGATGGTCATTCTTACCTTGATGGCGCTGGCTATCGCGCGCTACATCGAGAAATCCTGGATCGGGCGCGGCCTGCAGGCGATCCGCGACAACGAAGAGGCCGCCGAATGCATGGGCGTGCCGACCCTCAAGCTCAAACTCATCGCCACGGTGGTGTCCGGCGCGCTGATGGGTGCGGCCGGCGCGCCGTTGCCAATGTACATGAGCTTCATCGAGCCGGTCAGTGCGTTCAGTCTCAATTATTCGGTGTCCGCGCTGGCGATGCCCATCATCGGCGGCACTTCTTCCTGGTTGGGCCCGGTGATCGGCGCGGTGCTGCTGGGCACGGTGCAGCAAGTGGTCACCGTCACGATCTCCTCGGAATTGAACGTGCTTATAGTCGGCGTGCTGCTGGTGTTATTCGTGGTGGCGGCGCCGCAGGGCATTCTCGGTTTGATCAAGAAACTGACAACCCGCGGAGCATCCGTCGCGGGCGGGGCCGGAAAATGAGTGCTTCCCTGCTCAAGGTCGACGACCTGTCCAAGCATTTCGGCGGCTTCACCGCGCTCTCGCACGTGAGTGTCGAGGTCAAGTCGGGCGAGCGGCTCGGCCTGATCGGACCGAACGGCTCCGGCAAGACCACGCTGATCAACTGCGTTTCCGGCGCCCTCAGGAACGACGACGGCGCGGTGGTCTTCAAGGGCGAGAACCTGAACGGCATGGCGCCGCATCAGCGGACCAGGCGCGGCATCGCGCGTTCGTTCCAGATTCCGCGTCCGTTCCACAGCATGACGCCGGTGGAAAACTTAGCTGTACCGCTCGAATACGTGACCCACCGCGGCCGCGCGCACAAGGTGGACATCCGCGGCGAAGCCGAAGCTATCTTAGCCGAGATGGGGCTGGGCGACAAGATGAACGCCTCCTGTGCCGGCCTGTCGCAAGTCGAGTTGCGCAAACTCGAATTGGCACGCGCGATGGCCGCACAGCCGGCGCTGCTGATTTCCGACGAGGCGATGGCCGGGCTGTCGAACACCGAATGCGACGAGGTGTTGGCGATCCTGTTCAAGCTCTCCGAAAAAGGCATCACCATCATCATGATCGAACACATCATGCACGCGATCATGCGTTTTTCCACCCGCGTGATCTGCTTGGATGCGGGCAAGCTGATCGCCGCCGGCTCCCCCGCTGAAGTGGTGAAGAACCCCGACGTGCAGAGAGCTTATCTTGGCGCTTGAACTCAAGGTCGAAGGAATCTCGGCCAGCTATGGCGCGGTGCGCGCGCTCGAGGGGGTATCGATCAACGTCAAGGAAGGCGAGACCGTCGCCCTGCTCGGCACCAACGGCAACGGCAAAAGCACCCTGATGAAGTGCCTGGTCGGACTGGTTACGCCGCGCACCGGCAGCATCACCCTGGAAATCGACGGCCAGGTGCACAACCTGATCGGCAAGGGGCCACAGGACATCGTCGATCTCGGCGTGGCGATGGTGGCCGAAGGGCGGCGCCTGTTTCCCCGTCTCACCGTCGAGGAGAACCTGTATCTCGGCGCCTACCGCCCGGCGGCACGCGCCAGTCTGGAACAGAACCTCGATTTCTGTTACGCAACCTTCCCGGTCCTGAAGGAACGCCGCAAGCAACTGGCCGGCAGCATGTCGGGCGGGCAGCAACAGATGGTGGCCATCGCGCGCGCCCTGATGTCGGCGCCCAAGTTGCTCTTGGTCGACGAGCCGTCGGTCGGCCTGTCGCCGCTGCTGGTGTCGCAGACCATCGAGAAGATCGGCGAACTCAATCGCAAGCACGGCATGACCGTGCTGATGGCCGAGCAGAATTTCCACCAGACCATCAAGATCGCGCACCGCGGCTATGTGCTGGTGCACGGTGAAATCGCCTTCGAAAGCCGCGACGTAGCCGAGCTTGAAAACAACGAAGTGGTGAAGAACCTCTATCTCGGCGGTTGAGATCGCGCGGGCGCCGCGACCGGCGCGGGCTCGTCAGCGCGCCGGGACCGACGTGGGTCCATCAGCGCGCCAGGACCGGCGCGGGTCCGTCAGCGCGCCGGCGGCTGGGTGATTGGGCGCGGCGCCGAAGCGGGACGTTGCGGGCGCGGTTCGTCGCCGCCACGAGCAGGTACCGCAGGCGCCGTCAGATTGATCGAGTCGAATTTCACCCTGCAGCGTGTGCCGGCCAGCACCGCGCCTTGCGGGTTTTTCATTTCCAGGCGAATGCCGAACGTACCGCTGGCCGCATCGAGCACGCGGTCGATGATAGCCACCCTGGCCTCGTAGGTCCCCTCGTCCTGGATCGTCGGAACAACCTGCGCGACCGCTCCCGACTTGACCTGCCGGTAGACCTCCGCCGGCAGGAGCGCCTCGACGAACAGCACGTCGGTCTCGGCCAGCTTCATGATCGGCTTGCGGCCAACCCCGGATTCGACCAGTTCGCCCGGATTGAGCACGCGCTCGGTCACCACCCCGTTGATCGGGCTCCTGATGGTCTTCAACTGGATGTTGGCCAGCTGGCGCCGGTATTCGATTTCGGCCAGCTTGCGGTTGTCTAACGCCTCCATCAGCTCGGAGCCTGCGAGCCGGTTATCGTTGGCCGCCTCGTCGACCGCCTGTTGGGTCACAAAGCCCTTGTCCACCAGGTCCTGGGCGCGTTTGAACTTGCGGCTGCTCAACTCGACCTTGGAACGCGCGGCGCGGATCGCACCTTCGGTTTCGGAGCGGTACTTGGCGCTTTCGGCCAACACCCGCTCGACCGAGGTGTCGACGTAAGCCAGCTCCTGTCCGCGGCGCACGCGGTCGCCGCGCTCGACGGTAATGCGGTCGATCAGGCCTTCAAGCGGACTACGAATCTCGAGAATCTGGCGCGGCTGGATGACGCAGTCGAACTCGGCCGCAGCCGCGTGCGGCATGCACGGGACAAGAATGGCGAAGGCCATTGCGGCAAGCGCACTGCGATGCATGAATTGGTAGCCTGGATACATCAAGATGACTCCGATAAACAACCGGGATCACTCTGATTTTTAAGGAATTAAGCATAGCATGTGTGTTGCCGGCTGTGCCATGTGTTGTTCCGGACCGGTTGCGTTGTTGCGACAACAAGCCTCTTGCGATGCTGCCGCGATGGGTGCCGGACAGCCAGGGATGGATGCCAACTTGCCCTATGCGGCAACCGCAAGTGATGTTGCCGCACGCGGCTGCGGCGCGCGCCAGGCGCGGCACAGGGCTTCGAACTCTTCGGCCGGTACCGGGCGACTCCACAGGTAGCCCTGGCCGGCCTCGCAGCCCAGCGCGGTCAGGTGCGCACGTTGCGCCTCGGTTTCGATCCCTTCGGCCACCGTGACCTTGCCCAGGCTATGCACCATGTCGACGATGGCGCGCGTGATCGAAGCGGAATCCGCATCGCGGCCGATGTCGCGCACGAAAGACTGGTCGATCTTCACCACGTCGACCGGCAGCCGCTTCAAGTACGCCAGCGAGGAATACCCGGTGCCGAAATCGTCGAGCGCGATGCGGATGCCGCGCTGGCGTAGTTGCGCCAGCTGGGCCAGAATCAGGGTCGAGTTTTCCAGCAGCGAACCTTCGGTAATCTCCAGTTCTAAGCAGAACGGCCGCAGGCCGAATTCGGCGAGGATGGCTTCGATGCGGTCGGCGAAGTCGGCACGCTTCAATTCGAGGCCGGTCACGTTGACCGAAATGTGCGGCGGCGCGATGCCGACGGATTCCCACCGGCGAAACTGGGCGCAGGATTCGCGCAGCACCTGTTCGCCGATCTGCAGGATCAGGTTGCTCTGTTCGGCCACGCCGATGAATTCGCCCGGCGCCACCATGCCGCGCTGCGGATGGCGCCAGCGCACCAGGGCTTCCGCGCCGACCACCTGCCCGAGCTTGAGATCGATCTGCGGCTGGTAGTAGACGACGAACTCGCGGTTCTCGGTGGCGCGCCGCAGTTCGCCCTCCAGGCGCGCGCGCGCGGTCGCCTTGCGGTTGACCGCGTCGTTGAAAAACGCGTATTGGCCGCGTCCGGCCGCCTTGGCGCGGAACATGGCGAAGTCGGCATGGCGCAGCAGTTCGTCGACCGACTGCGCGTCGTCCGGAAACAGGCTGATGCCGATCGAGGCGCCCAGTTGAAACTCTTCGCCGGCCACCGAGTAGGTTTGGGCGAGCGTGGCGAGCAGCTTGTCGGCGACCCTGCGGGCGTCTAGGCCCTCGGCGATGCGCGGCAGCACCACCACGAACTCGTCGCCGCCAAAGCGCGCCAGGATGTCTTCTTCGCGCAGGCAACTCTTGAGCCGGGCAGCGGTTTCGGCCAGGATCAGGTCGCCCTGGTCGTGGCCTGCCGCCGCATTGACCTGCTTGAAGCCGTCGAGGTCGATGAACAACAGCGCTAAGCGTTGCTCGTCGCGGCGCGTGCGGGCGATCTGCGGGCCGAGATGCTCGCGCAGATAGCGCCGGTTCGGCAGGCCGGTAGTGGCATCGAAATGGGTGTGCGAATAAAGTGCCCGCGCGCGGTTGACCGAGGTCAGCGCCACCCCCAGGCGCACCGCCAGCGCGCGCGCGTGTGCCAGGGCGTCGCTGCCCAGCGCGGTGCGATCGGCCACGCCTAACGCAATCCATCCGGCGCGTCGGCCGTCTTCATGCACCGGCAACAGCAGCGCGGCGGCGGCGCCGAACTGTTGCAGCGGCGCAAGAAACTGAAGATCGGCTAAGCGCTCCGCCCAGAATCCTTCCGGATGCGCATCGAGAAGCGCGACCGTTGCGGGTGACAGGGTGTCCGCGTCCTGCAGCAACGGCTCCTTGCGATCCGCTGCGCTGATCCATACGGTCAGGCGTCCCGGCGCTTCGCGGTCCTGCAGTGCCAGCATCACCACCTTGCAGGCGACGCACTCCAGCGTCAGCCTTGCCGCCAGACCGGGCAAGCGGTCGGCGTCGGCGCCGGAGAGGATGGCGCGATCGATTTCGGCCATCGCGCCGATGGCGCGGCGTTGGCGCGCCAGGCTGTCCTTGTCGCCTTCGCC
>JAYVST010000460.1:0-3911 GCA_043775255.1 Burkholderiales bacterium | reverse complement strand
ATTTCCCGATCCATACCCTTTCTACCGGTTCTATTCCCATGCGCCCACTCCAAGGCCTCCGCGTCATCGATCTTTCCAAGGTACTCGCCGGCCCGCTCTGCGGCCAATCGCTGGGTGAACTCGGGGCCGAGGTGATCAAGGTGGAGCCGGCTGCCGGCGGCGACGACACGCGCGGCTGGGTGCCGCAAAAGCAGGGGCAGTCCGCGGTGTTCATGTCGGTGAACCACAACAAGAAAAGCCTCGCCATCGATCTCAAGAGTCCCGCAGGCAGGAAAATCGTGCACCAGCTGGTGGAATCGGCCGACATCGTGCTGCAGGGCTTTGGCGCCGGCGCAGCGGCGCGCCTCGGGGTCGACTACGAGACCCTCTCCAAACTGAACCCGCGCCTGATCTATTGCGAAGTGTCGGGTTATGGCCGTGACGGCCCATTGGGAGAATTACCAGGCTATGACGTGATGCTGCAGGCGTTCTCGGGCATGCTGGCCAGCATGGGCGCGCAGGGCGGCGATCTGGCGCGCGCGAGTTTTTCTCCGGTGGACCTGTGCACCGGCGCCAATGCGCTCTCCGGCGTGCTGGCCGCGTTGATCGAGCGCGGCCGCACCGGCCACGGCGTGTATCTGGAGGTCTCACTGCTTTCCACGGCGATGAGTCTGATGGGCTATCTCGCGCAGGGCTACTGGGTCACCGGCAAGTCGCCACGCCCGATGGGCACCGGCCATGCCTCGCTGGCGCCCTACCAGGCCTTTCGCGCCTCTGACGCCACCCTGATGATCGGCGTGGGCAATGACGCGCAGTGGCGCCGCGCCTGCGCCATGCTTGGCATGCAGGAACTGGCCGATGACCCGCGTTACGCCACCAACCAGGCGCGCGTCGAACGGTTCGACGAAACGGTGGCGCTGGTGCAGGCGAAGATCGCACTGAAGCCGGCGGCCTACTGGATCGCCCAATGCCGCGCGGCGGGGATTCCCTGTGCGCCGATCCATACGCTGGCCGAGGCCTTGCAGCATCCGCACGTGGCGGCGCGCAAGCTGGTGCAGACCACCACCCATCCGGTGCTGGGAGAAATGCCGAGCGTCGCCTTTCCGGTCCGTTTCGGCCTGGAACCGGCGCAATCCGTTTCCGCGCCGCCGCTGCTCGGGCAGGACACGGCCGACATTCTGGCCGCTATCGGCTACGATGGCGCCGCCATCGAGGCATTGCGCGTGCGCGGGGTCGTCGCTACCTCGGCGAACTGATCTGCGGCACCCGCCGCAACTGCCGCAACTGCGGATTTCTTCCCGCCGGCAACGGGAAAGACAGTTGATCGCCGGCATGCCTACAGGAGAGAAGAGAACATGAGAGTTTCGCTTGCCGCATTGATCACCGCCGCAGCCGTCGTATCCGGGACGGCCCAGGCGCAAGCCTGGCCGAACCGCGCGGTGCGCGTCGTCGTGCCGTTCGCGGCGGGCAGCGCGACCGATATCGTCGCGCGCCTGATGGCCGATGAACTGCGCGGCGTATTCGACCAGAGCTTCGTCATCGACAACAAGCCCGGCGCCTCCGCGCGCATCGGCGCCGAGATGGTGGCAAAGGCGGCGCCGGACGGCTACACGCTGCTGGTGACGACCAACACCTCGCACTCTGCCAACCCCCATCTGTTCAAGAAGCTTTCGTACGACCCGATCCGTGACTTCGCGCCGGTGGCCGGCCTCATGACCATCCCGGTGATCGTGGTTGTGCATCCGAAGTCGACAGCCATGTCGATGCAGGACCTGATCAACCAGGCGCGGGCGCGGCCCGGCAAGCTGTCGTACGGCTACGGCAACAGCATCGGACAGGTGACCGGCGCCGCCTTCGCCAAGGCCGCCGCCATCGACGTCATCGCCACGCCTTACAAAAGCTCGCCGCAGGCGATGACCGACCTGCTGGGCGAACAGATCGGCTACGCCGTCACCGACATGGCCGCCGGCCAGGCACTGGTCAACTCCGGCAAGCTGCGCGCGTTGGCAGTATCGAGCGAAAAGCGCTCGCCCCTGATGCCGGATTTGCCGACGATGAACGAAACCTCCGCGCTCGCCGGTTTCGAGCTGGTCGCCTGGGTGGCGATGTTCGCACCGGCCGGCAGCGCGCCGGAGACCGTCAATCGCCTCAGCGCGGAGGTGCGAAAAATTCAGGCCAAGCCCGAAGTGCGCGCGCGCATCGCGGGCTTTTCCGCCGATGTGCTGCAAAGCGATCAGGAACAGCTCGGCAATTTCGTGCGCGCGCAACTGGTCGGCTGGGGCCGGCGCATCCGGGATGCCGGCATCGAGCCGGAGTAGGCATCATTTGCCGGAAAACTCCATCGCGCCGTCGGTGACCGACCCGAATTTCAGGGTCATCAGGTCGAGCGCGTAGTTCTGGTACAGCTTCCACGGCCGCTTCGAACCCTGTTTGGGCAGGCGGTCGATGGAGCGCTGGAAATAGCCCGAGCTGAAATTCACCCAGGGCTGCGGCAGGACCGCAGGGTCGTTCAGGCGCGGCGTGCACTGCTTCGCGCCGGTCTTGTCCATGTGCTTGAGCAGCCGGCACACATATTCGCAGGTGAGGTCGGCCTTCAGGGTCCACGAAGCGTTGGTGTAGCCGAAGGCGGAGGCCAGGTTCGGCACGCCGGCATACATCATGCCCTTGTAGGTCATTGCCTTGGAGAAGTCGATGCGCTCTCCATCGACTGTCAGCGCGAGGCCGCCCAGCACTTCCAGTTGCAGCCCGGTGGCCGTGACGATCAGGTCGGCCGCGAGCTCCTTGCCCGAGGCGAGCCGGATGCCGGTTTCGGTGAACGTATCTATGGTGTCGGTGACGACCGCAGCCCGAGCGCCCTTGATCGCCTTGAACAGGTCGGCGTCCGGGACCAGGCACAGGCGCTGGTTCCACGGGTTGTAGCGCGGCGTGAAGTGGGTGGCGACATCGTAGTCCGGCCCCAGTTGCTGCCGCACCATGGCGATGATGAAACGTTTCATCCGCTGCGGACGCGTCATGCAGCGCTTGTAGACGAACATGCCCCACAACACGTTCTTCCAGCGTACCAGGCTGTAGGCGAGTTTCGCCGGCAACCAGCGCCGCAGCTTGTCGGCAACATGATCGACCGACGGCCTTGCCACCACATAGGTGGGCGAGCGTTGCAGCATGGTTACATGCGCGGCGCGTTCTGCCAGCGCCGGCACCAGGGTGACGGCGGTAGCGCCGCTGCCGATGACCACCACGCGCTTGCCGGCGTAGTCGATGTTGGCGGGCCATTGCTGCGGATGGATGATCGGCCCGGCGAATCGTTCGCGGCCGGGAAACGCCGGTTCGTAGCCGCCTTTGTAACTGTAATAGCCGGCGCACATGAAGAGGAAGTGGCAGGTCATGCGCACGGGGTCGTTTTCGCCGGCGCGTTCGGCTGTGACGGTCCAGCGCGCATCCGCGCCGGACCAGGACGCGCTTTTCACCTGATGCCCGAAACGGACCTTGCCGTCGATGCCGTTTTCGCGCGCGGTGTCGCGCACGTAGTTGAGGATCGAAGGTCCGTCGGCAATCGCCTTGGCTTCCTTCCATGGGCGGAACGAATAGCCCAGCGTATACATGTCCGAATCGGACCGGATGCCGGGATAACGGAACAGGTCCCAGGTACCGCCGATGGCCGCACGCCCTTCGAGAATGGCGTAGGTCTTGGTTCGGCAATGGCGTTGCAGATGGAACGCAGCACCGATGCCGGAGAGGCCGGCGCCGATGATCAATACGTCGAAATGCTCATGCGTCATGGGCTGACTTCCCGCCCGGCTGTGCGGGCATCACGGAGATTGCGAGATTGGGCCATGCCGCGACAAAGCGCCGACGGCCGGGGCAGTTTTGCGCTGGGTATACTCCGCGCCCACCTGAATGAAATACACGATACGGGAAATTCGATGCGTCAT
>JAYVST010000459.1:0-1605 GCA_043775255.1 Burkholderiales bacterium | reverse complement strand
CTTGATGGTCGAAATGCCTGCGAGCCTGAACAAGCGTAGCCGCAAGATGGCCGAGCCAAACCCGGTGGCCCGGCGCAATCTGGCCCAGGGAAATTCACGCGCCGGGTCGGCAACCGAGCCGCGCTTGCGTGAACGGGTCCGGTCGTCGGCGCGGCTTTCCGCGCCAGCGCGCAGATCACGGGTGGCCCTTGCCATGGCGGGCGGTGGTCCGCTTGGAGCGATCTACGAGGTTGGCGCCCTTGCTGCCCTGGCAGAGGCGCTGGTGGGCGTTGACCTGAACCGGCTCGACACGTATGTCGGCGTTTCCGCCGGCGGTATTCTCGGCGCCGGACTGGCCAATGGCATAACGCCGCGTGAAATGGGCAAATTGTTCATCGACTCTTTGGTCGACGACGGGACGAAGTCAACGGGAGAGAAGGCGTTCGACCCGTCGATGCTCATGCGCCCGGCATTTGCAGAATATGTTGCGCGATTCAAGAATCTGCCGACACTCCTGGGCCAGGCGTTCTGGCAATACGCCCGATCAGGCCGTGGGCACGGAATTTCCGGTGCTCTCGGGGCTGCCGGGCATCTGCTGCAGTTGCTGCCCACTGGATTGTTTTCCAACCAGCCGTTGCAGGCGTATCTCGCAGGCGTGTTTTCCGCGCCGGGTCGCACCGACGACTTCAGACACCTCAAATCCCGCCTGTACCTGATTGCGACCGACCTTGATTCAGGCGCCGCAGTGGCATTCGGAAGCGCCGGGCACGACGAGGTTCCGATCTCGCTGGCCGCCACCGCGAGCTCGGCGTTGCCAGGATTGTTTCCTCCGGTGCAGATCGGCGCGCGCCACTATGTGGACGGCGCCCTGAAACGCACTCTGCACGCCTCGGTGGCCCTGCAGCAGGGCGCCGACCTGGTGTTTTGCCTCAACCCGCTTGTTCCGTACGACGACCATGCCGTCGTCAGTTCCGGCGGACGGGCGCGTCATTTGATCGACAGCGGCCTGCCGGCGGTGATCCTGCAAACCATTCGCGCGGTGATCCATTCGCGCATGGAAATCGGCATGCGTCAATACGGCGACGACTATCCGGATGCCGATGTCGTGCTATTCGAGCCCAACCGCGCGGATGCGGAGATGTTCTTCACCAACATGTTCAGTTACTCCAATCGGCGCCGGCTCTCCGAGCACGCTTACCAGAAGACGCGCGCTGAACTCTGGGTCAGGCGGCATGAACTTGCGCCGTTGCTCGCGCGTCACGGCATCTCTCTTGACCTTGGCGTCCTGCGCGACAAGAAGAAAACGCTGCTCGGCGTGATCGACAAGCCGCAAGCGGCGCCGTTCTTGCCGGTGACGCACATCACGGCCCATCTGGCGGACGCCCTCGACGATCTCGGGCGTTTTGTCGCGCACGCGCAGGTGCGTGCGGCGCGCGGTCAACTCTTGCCGGTCGATTGAAGAAAAGCATTCTCGTAGATGTTCTCGAGCGAGCGCACGTGTTGCGTGAATCGCGTTTCACAGCACGCTTCCGAAAAGGCGGCCTCCACGCGGGCGCGCCACCGCAGTGCTGCCGGGGTTCGCCGACAGAACTGGACGGCGCGCTCGACATAGTCATCGACGTCAGT
>JAYVST010000458.1:0-2266 GCA_043775255.1 Burkholderiales bacterium | reverse complement strand
GCCAGCAAAACCGCCAGATAGCCAATGATCGCGCCGGTGCCTGAATCGCTTGACGAGGACGCCGAAGCGGGGGCGTGCACAGCCGCTGCAGACGCGGCTTCAACCACCGCCGACGGATTGCGGCGCTTGAGTTCCGCGTTGAACTTGGTGAAGAATTCGTCGGCCAGTTTCTTCGAGGCGGCGTCGACTAAGCGCGAGCCGATCTGCGCCAGTTTGCCGCCCACGTTGGCCTGCGCGGTGTAGTCGAGCCGGGTGGCGGCGCCTTGCGGCACCAGATTGACTTTGGCTTCGCCCTTGCCGAACCCTGCCGCGCCGCCTTGGCCATCGAAGCGGATCTTGTAGGAGTTGGGAGCGACTACATCCGACAGGGTCAGCTTGGCTTTGAACTTGGCCTTTACCGGGCCGATGGCGGCGGTGACAGCAGCGTTGAACTCGGTGTCCGAGGTGCGCGTAAGCGCTTCGCAACCGGTGATCGAGGCCTTGAGGATTTCAGGATCGTTGAGCGCGTCCCAGGCGATTTGCTGCGAGACGGGGAGGGTTTGCGAACCGGTCAGTTCCATTGGATTTTGCTTTTCGACGTGCGGGTGGAAAAGCGCGATTGTACCGGGCCGCATCTCGTGGACTGCATTCGAGGCGGGCGGATCGATGCACAGGCGCATGCGCAGGCAGGCCGCCGCGCCTCAAGAGACGGCGCCGAAAAACGCTGACCGAGGACCGCTTGGGGCCGGCGCGTTACACCGTCGATTGGCGGCGGAAAGGCAGCACCATGGCGCCGCCCGTCGCGCTCTTGGCGTGTGCGGCGGCTACGGCAGTGGCTGCTGCCTTGGCGCTTGCCTCGCTATCGACTATCGCCCCAAGAGTGCGCAATTCTTCGTCGAGCGTGAACTGCGCCAGTGCGCGGATGGCGTTGGCGTATTCCTGATCGCTCACCAGACGCTTGACGTCGATACTGCAGCCGGCATGGCGCTCCGCGCGCTTGTGCATCAGGCGATAGATCATGCGGCGGGAAAATTCGGCGATCATCTTGACGCCTCTTGACGGAGGTGGATTGAGACTGGATCGTAGCGCCGGTGCAGGCGGAAGGAACAGTGGAGAAGCGAGCGCAATGTGCGGGTATTCGACGCAATCGGCTGTAGGAATCCAGCTGACAGGCCACCTCAATGCCGCCCGATCGATGGTCAGGAGGTGCTACGTTATCCACGCAGGCTTGCCGGGCAAGGCGCCGGCTTTTCGGGTTCAGGCCGGGTGCAGCAGCACCACGAACACCAGGCCGATGGCCGTGTAGAACATGAAGGCGGACTCGCGCCCGTTCCAGTCCTTCGACTGCCAACTGGCGAACCACTGGCCGCCAATCACCATGAAGCCGCCAAACCAAAGCGCGAATCCGGTGGCCAGCCCCACAAAAGCCAGCCATTTGGCAGATTGAAATGCAGCGACCGAGGCGTCGAGGTTTGCCCCCAACAACGCTGTGCCACCAAGGCACAGGAGCGCCGTGAGTCCCTCGCAGGCGACGATCAGGCCAAAGAACCGGCGTTGCCAGGCGGCCGAGAAGATGGCGCGGGCTTTCAGCCGACTGTCCGGAAACACCGTGTCCATGCTCATCAGGTGTTGCACGAAGCGCAGGTTGCTCTGCGGGTCGCGCAAGTTGTTCCATGTGACCAGGGCGGCGAACGCACCGATCAGGAACACAAAAAGAATTTGGCAAACGCGGATGGTAAGCATGAGGGTTGTTCCACAGGAAATCGAATTGACTTTTGGAAAAATTTCGTGTACTCTGTATACGGAATTCACTAATCCCAGTTTTTTGAGTTTCGGAAATTCGGCGTTCCCACGATTTCGGAGGGGCGCGCAAGTCCGGCGCTTTTGACTCTCACCTGCGTCCTGACAATGCGTGACTTTAACCACTTCAGCGCACGAATCACACCATTTCAATGACCCTCACCCAACTGCACGCCCCGCCCGATCTGGTAGATCGCGTCTATGGATCGTTGATGGCGGCCATCAGCAGCGGCAACCTGGCACCCGGGCATCGATTGACCCAGGAGGAACTGGCGGACAAGCTGGCTGTGTCGCGCCAGCCGGTGTTGCAGGCGTTGCGCTTGTTGAAACAGGACGGGTTCGTGGTGGATGCGCCGGCCAAATCCGGCGCACATGGCGGCGCGCGCGGATTGATGGTGGCGCCCTTGGAAGGCAGCATGATCGCCCGTCTGTACCAGGTGCGCGCGGTACTCGATGGCCTCGCCGCCCGCCTGGCGGCGCTCGCGCG
>JAYVST010000457.1:0-2095 GCA_043775255.1 Burkholderiales bacterium | reverse complement strand
CAGCCTCACCGGCGGCGACGGCAGCGATACTTTCTACGCCGGCCGCGGCGGCGGCGCCGATACGGTGGTGGAAACCGCGGTCGACGGCGATACCGACGTGGTGAAGTTCATGAGCGGGGTGACCTACGACCAGCTCTGGTTCCGCCATGTCGGCGGCGATCTTGAGCTCGGCATTCTCGGTACTCCCGATCGTGTGCTGATGCCGGGATGGTATGGCGCCATCGGCGCCGGGGTCGAGCAGTTCAAGACGACGGATGACAACAAGACGGCGTCGATCACGCATCAGAACTTTGGGAGTCTGGTCGAGGCCATGTCGGCCATCGCGCCCGCAGTCACTGCCACTGCCACCACCGTCGCTGGAGTCATCGCGGCGACCGAAAATACCACCATCAATTCCCTCATCGGCGTCTGGCAATAGATATAACCCCGCCGCGCCGGGTTTTGCGTTACCTTGTGATTTCCACTTGGCCTCCGGCCCACAAATGACCGACCAGCCTCTTCGGCGTACCGGCCCCGAGATTCAAATGCCTGCCTCACCACGGTGGGCATCCTCTGGCTGGGCGCGTATCAGGTGATGGACGGCGCCATGACCATCGGCGCGCTGATCGCCTTCAACATGCTGGCCGGCCGCGTCGCGCAGCCGGTATTGCGCCTGGCCCAGCTATGGCAGGAGCTGCAGCAAACCGGCATCGCGGTGGCAAGGCTGGGCGACATCCTCAACACCCGCCCGGAAGCCCAACCCACGGCGCGCGCGCAACTGCCGCCGATCCAGGGCCGCATCGAGTTTGACCAGGTGCACTTCCGCTACCGCCCCGATGCCGCCAAACTGGCCGGCGCGCACGAGTTCATTCTGGCCCTGCCGGAAGGCTACGACACCCTGGTCGGCGAACAGGGCGCCACCCTCTCCGGCGGCCAGCGCCAACGAATCGCCATCGCCAGGGCGCTGATGACCCACCCGCGCATCCTCATCTTCGACGAAGCCACCTCCGCGCTGGACTACGAAAGCGAAAAAGTGATCCACGACAACATGCGCGCCATCGCGCAAGGCCGCACGGTGATCTTCATCGCCCACCGCTTGTCTTCAGTGCGCGATGCGCACCGCATCATGGTGCTCGACCACGGCCAAATCGCCGAGGAAGGTACGCATGCCGAGCTGATCAAGAAACCGCTTGGCCGCTACGCGCGGCGAAATGCGTTGCAGGCAGGGTGAGATGACGCTCACGCTACGCTTTGCGCGCCGCCGCAGCTTTCTTTTTGGCCGCTGGTGCACCCGAGCCGTACCCCAACCTGCGCTCGCGCACCGCGAGCATATGTTGTCGTACCTCTTCGGGCAACTCGTCACCCGGCATGGGCGGCGCGGCCGGCACCTTGGCCAGGCTTGCGAGCACCTTCTTGACATTGGCGCGCCCGGCACGCTCGGCAAAAAGCCGTTACGCATCCGCCCGCCCTACCTGCTCGGCGAGCGTGATCATCACGCACTTGTTCATCGATACCCTATTCATTCCTTACCTCCCGCCTCCGACCCAGGCCCGCCCTGCGTCGCCTCGCGCGCGCGCCGCAACGCCGCATCACGCTCCCACATCCTCTCGATGGCCGCGACCTTCTCTTCCCAGGTGAGCGCCGCCGCATGCGTGCGCCACGCCGCCTTCATGCGCACCACCTCTTGTTCCGCCGAAAGCGCAGGCTCCGACTGTTCAGGAATAGCGTCGTGCATAAGTAAGCCACCGTTCCGTGAGAGAAAAGCGCTCGATCAAGCCGTGCAATGCCGCAGTATTCACCACCCCGGCCGCCACGAACGCCGGCACCCGAATGTCTTCGAAAGAGCGCTGCGGCGCCGGCGTGCCGCGCGACGAGGGCGTAACTGTGCCCGAAGGCAAGCCCTCGTCTTCCCGATCTCAAGGCAAGAACGCCTCGACCGTGAGCCCTGGGACAGTCCCGAAGTGCTTGACGTTGGCGGTGAGCACCGGCAAGCCGCGATCGAGCGCTGTGGCCGCGATGAGCGCATCGCCCATCTGCAGCCCATGGCTCAGGGTGATGGATTCCATCAACGCTATGGCGCGCAGCGTGATCGGCTCGGTGACCGGCAGCAGCGTGG
>JAYVST010000456.1:0-7801 GCA_043775255.1 Burkholderiales bacterium | reverse complement strand
GCGATGGTGCGCGACCGCGACGATTCGAATTTCCGTTGGCGTGACTTGATAAATCACGCAATAGGGAAATCGGCGCAGAGAGAATCGACGCCGGGTGCCACGAAAGATCGCGCCGGCGAAAGGATTCGCAAGTATGAGGTTGGCAGTTCTGTCGAATTCTGCAAGGAATGCAAGCCCGAGATCGACATTCGCTTTCGCCGCATAGAACGCAGCCGCCTCATTCAACTCGGCAAGGGCTAGCGGAATGACAACCAGTTTCACCTCAACTTCGCGCGGGCTTGGGCGAGTGCATCCGCGATGGAAATGACCTGAACCGCGCCAGTTTCGACTTCGGCGATCCGGCGTTCAACTTCGATAGCCCAAGCGTCCTCAATCTCGGCATCTTCATCCAGGCTGGCCAGCAGAAGTTGCGCAAACGCGGCGCGTTCGCCGGACGTGAGCGTCAACGCTTCGGCTTCCAGAACTTCGAGTCGATTGCCCATGGCCAAGCCTCCCTGAATCGAGGCCCAATGTTACCGCGATGGAGATTCGTGTGTCCAAGCCGCCCGGCGATTGAATTTGGCGCTCGCTACCTTCCGTCGCGGCCACGTTTCTCAAGCTACTGCCGTATGGTCCGCTCGAAACGCGACGCCGTCACGCCGATCGGCGGGCGGTAGGCGAAGCGCAGGATCCAGCCAGACACCCACTGACCGCGCTCTTCGAAGGCGACCCAACGATAGGAATTCCAATGCCATTTCTGGAGTGATCCGTCCCTATCCGTCAGCGTCAATCGTTGATTTGGCGCAGACGACGCATGACAAGCCCCTGAAACCGCGCCCCGGCATGCCCGTTGTCCGTGCTTGTGGCCACCTGGGCGGCGGAAGTTTGCCGCTCGGGTGGCCGCAGGCACGAGTCGCCCCCGACGAGCGAGTCTTGTCGTCTTTTTCCCTACCACGCAATGCGCTGATCGAATTCGTGTTCTGGCATTGGTTGCGGGATTGGTTGAGTGCGTGGATCGCCCTCGGCCGGTTCGCTGCCCAGCATGAAGCCGTGTTGTCGGGCGCAATGCCAGAGATCCGTGTCGCTATGCCCAATCCACCCCGCGCTGCTCACATGCAGGCTATCCGGAAACGCAGCGGCCAGACGTGCCGGCAGGCGCGGGCTCAGATTCTCGTCGTGCAGCAGACGCACCGCGCACTACGCCGCGAGGCGGCGCTCACGCTGGGCCGCAAAGCTGAGTGTGGCCTTGATATGCTCGGCACGCGGGTCCGGAAAGTCGGCAAGGCGCTGAAGCGCTGCACGCAAGACTGAAGCCAGCGCCCGGTCAAGGCGCCTGCCGGATGCCGTCGCGCTCGGCTTCAGCCACCAGTCGTTGCGCATCCTCGGGCAACAGATGGCGCCTCTGCACCAGATCAGCTGCGGCTTTTTTCACGGCCTCCACATACGCTTCGCGCGATGCATAGCGCTCTTCGATCGAGGGGCGCGCATCGCCGCTCTCCGCGCGCTCGGCGCGCGTCTTCGCGAACGGGATGAAACTGCCCTGCAGGGTGCAGAAGCCGTCCGCGAACAGCGAATCGTGGAAGTTGTTCCAGCCGGTGTAGGTGCCGATCGGCACCTGCACAAAGACGTTGCGGATACCGCCTAAGTCGTTGCCGTCGGCGTCCACCTGCGCTACCAGATTGTTGTAGCGCGCGCCCTTCACCACCGGCGGGTCGATCGAAAGCCGTCCGGCGGTCTCGCCGGCGCGGAAACCGGCGCCGTAGTCCTGTACATGCAGCGGGTTGTGCAGAGCCAGGAAACGTACCGCCGGCCGCGTCACGCCGCCGTAGCGGTTGGCGGGAATCGACGGGAAGCGCACCTGGTCCGGCGCGACCAGCATGCCGTTGGCGATGGTGGGCCGCTCGCTTGGCGGCGGCGGAGTGCCGTCCTTGATCCAGGCGGTGAGCCCCTGCAGCAGGGCGCGCATGGTCCACACATGCGGGTTGGGGTTGGACTGCTGCGCGCAGCCGTTGAACGGCGCGGCCGCCGGCAATGGCAGCGGTGCGGCGCTATGTTGCGTGGAGGCCATGATGTAGCTGCGCACGTTGGCAGGCTCCGGCAGGTCGCGCGTGCCGAGCGGGTCGGTGAAGCCCAGGGACTGGCGCAACTCCCACATTTCCAGCGCGGTGGCCGCATGGATGATCTTCGGGCAGGTACGGGTGGCGTTGCAGCGATCGAGGATGCCCTGGGTGCGGCCGGTGAGCGGATCGGTGGTGCGCGTATAGGCAAACGGAAACTCGGTGCCGGGGAACAGGTTGTCGACCTGTTCGGTGCCGGCAGCGCGGCCGGGCTGGCCGAAACGCACGTCCAGCGGCATCAGGCCGCCACCGATGTGCGGCAGGGCGCCGTCGAACACCTTGCGGCCGCGCTCGTCGCGGTTGAAGCCGCGGTGCAGGAAGGATCGGATATAGCGCCCGCTTTGCGAGGAGCCCATGACGATGGTTTTGGCCTGTGCGACGAAGGCCGGGTTGTCCTGGCCGGCGTCGTCCTTCGCCTCGTTCCTGAAGAACGCGCCGACATCGCGCGCCGCCGCAAAGCCGATGCCCATTACCAGCGGATCGCGCGCGCGATAGGTGAGTTCATACAGATGGCCGGGCTTGAAGCCGGCCGGCAGGCAGATCTGCGTTTCGCTCGGCGCAACGGCGCCGCCTGGCGGGCAGGCGGCGAACGACCATTCGCTGTTGGGAATCGGCACGCGCTGCCCCTGCTGGCGGTTGCGCACGGTAAGTGCAGGCACGAACCCGTCGGCCAGCGGCGCGCGATTGTCGGCGTTGACCGTGGGATAGGCCGCGGTGGCGAGCGCGGTGAACCAGCCGCTGGAGAGATTGAGCGTAGTGGTGGGCGCCTGGGTCACCAGTTCGCTGCGCACATTGCCGGTGATGGGCGTGCCGTCGGCATTGCGCGCCACCGGCACCTTGAGCAGGATGCGGTTGTTGCCCGGCGCCACGTCGGCCTGCCAGCCGAACCACACCATGGTGTAGCCCTGACGCTGCAGAAAGCCGTCGCCGGGATTGCCGAGCGCGTTGATCACCGCGAGATTGGGCGGGACGTCGGCGTTGAACAGACTCAGGCCGCCCTTGTTGCCGCGATTATGGATGTTGAAAAACAGCACGCCGTTGCCCCGGCTGCGCTCAGCCGGGCGCAGGACCTCGAAATCGCTCACATATTCGACATGGCCGCGTGCGTTCTGCGGTGCCAGCGCGATGTCCTGGATCGCCTTGTTGGCCGGCGCGCGTGGATCGAGTTCGCCATGCGCACGGCCGATCACGCGCTCATAGGCCCCGACGGCGCCGAAGGACTGGCCCGAGAAGGCGGGTTCGATGCGCGTGATTTCAATTTTCGCGATCCGCGCCTGGGCTGCGCCCGCCGGCAGTACGACCATCAACGCGGCCACGGCCGCCCGTCCCAAGAACTGGCGCATGCTGACTCCCCCTGGATTGCCGGACCGCTCGTCGGTTCACGGCTTGTTGTCGATTCGATTTCATGGGCTGCTTCTGCGGTCGATACTATCACCGGCAGTTGTCATGATGGGGGGCATGCGGGGGCGGATTGGTCGGGCCTGTCTACGCGGCACTGCGCTCAGGAAGCCCCATGAGATCGATACGCGATACGCTGCAAGCCCGCCCACTGTTCCGGGACGAGCCACGATCCGGCCATCACGCATGTTCGGCGTGTTGGTCTCGTCGATCGCGGGCGCGCTTGTACGGCGTGTGGACAAGGCGGTATAACTGTCGACTCTTGCCCGCGCGGCGCCGAAGAGTTCGCAACACCGGCCGGGCGCGGCGACTTGAGGACCATGCGAGGACCATGCACGATGACAAGAACCCTGCTGCGAATTTTGCTGCCGACGCTCGTTCTGCTCGCCTTGCCGGTTGCGTCGCAAGAGGCCTTTCCGAACCGCCAGGTGCGCTGGGTGGTGCCGTTCCCGCCGGCCGGCCCGACCGACATCATCTCGCGCATCTTCGCCGCGCGCCTGGCCGAGCTGTGGGGACAGAGCGTGGTGGTCGACAACCGGGCCGGCGCAGGCGGCGCGATCGGCGCCGGCTTCGTGGCCAAGGCGCCAGCCGACGGCTACACCATCATGCTGGGTACGCAGAGCACGCACGCGTCGAACGTCAGCTTTTATCCCAACATGCCTTTCGACGCGGTGCGCGACTTCGCGCCGCTGAGCCTGATCGGCACCTCCTGTCTGGCGCTGATCGTCCCGCCGACGGTGCCGGCCGCGAGCGCCGCCGAACTGGTCGACTGGATCGGCAAGCAGAACGGCGCGGTGAGCTAAGGATCGGCTGCGGCTGGCAGTTCGCCGCATGTGGCCGGCGAATTGTTTCTCAAGCGCACTGGCGTGAAGGCCACCCACATTCCCTACAAGGGCAGCGCCGCGGCCATGCAGGACGTGCTCGGCGGACGTCTCGCCTTCATGTTCGACAATCTGCCCACCGCGCTGCCGCTGGCGCGCGCCGGCAAGGTGCGTGCCCTGGCGCAGACCTGCGAGAAACGCTCGGCCGCCGCGCCCGATCTGCCCACCATGAAGGAGGCGCTGGGCGCCGATGTCACCGTCGAAGGCTGGTACGGCATTTTCGCGCCCGCCGGCACGCCGAGAGCGGTCGTCGAGAAGCTCGCGGCCGACATCAACCGTGCCCTGCGCCACCCAGCCGCGATGGAGCGCTGGACCAGCCTGGGCTTCGACCCGATCGGCAGCACTCCGGAGGTGCTGGCCGCGCGGCAGAAAAGCGACATCGAGTACTGGAGGAAGTTGATCGAAACCACCGGTGTCAAGATCGAGTAGCTGATCGAGTAGCTGATCGAGTAGCCGGCCGGCAATTCGGCGATTCGCGCCAATCCGGTATTCTTGCCTCCCTTTCCCATTTTTTTTAAGGACACGACCATGGCAGACATTGGCAGTGCAGTCGCGGAATTCAAGCTCAAGGGCCACGATGGCAGCGAAGTTGCGCTGTCGCAGTATCGTGGCTCCCGGTGGGTGGTCATCTCGGCCTTCCCGTTCGCCTTCACCGGCGGGTGAACCAATCAGACCTCGTCCTTCAACCGTGCGTTGAAGCAATTCGATGAAAAAGGCGCCCAGCTGCTCGGGCTTTCCTGCGACCCGCTGCCTTCGCTCAAGGTATGGGCGCAAAGCATGGGCGGTATCGGCCATCCGTTGCTGTCGGATTTTCATCCGCACGGCAAGGTGTCGCAAAGCCTCGGCATCTTCAATGCCGAGGCCGGCTATCCGCTGCGTTCGGTGACCGTGATCGATCCCCAGGGGATCGTGCGCGCGTTTCACACCTACCCGGCGGGCGTGCTGCCGCAGGCCGATGCGGTGCTGGCCGAACTGGCTGCTTTGCAGGGGAAGTAGCGACACCGTCTGAACCTGCGCCGGCACCCTGCGGCGCACGTTCAGACGGCGCCAGAGCGGTCCGAGCGAGGGCGCCGTGCGTAGCGTCTGTAGAATCTCCGCAAAACGGGGAGACAGAAACATGAAGCACGCTTGGGCCTGCGCACTGCTCGCGGCATGCGCGTGTGCCGCCACGCTGGCGCACGCGGCGTGGCCGGAAAAGCCGCTCACGCTGATCGTCGCCTATCCGCCCGGCGGGTTGACCGATGCGCTGGCGCGCGCGGTGGCCAAGCCGCTCGCGGAGCGACTCAGGCAGGCGGTGATCGTGCAGAACGTGCCGGGCGGCGGCGGTAACATCGGCGCGGCGCGTGCGGCCAAATCGGCCGCCGACGGCTACACCCTCTACATCGGCAACAACGCCACCGTGGGCCTGAACACGCTGGTCTACAAGTCCCTGCCCTTCGATCCGCTGGCCGACCTGGCGCCGATCGCCCTGATCGTCGAGAGCCAGACCATACTGGTGGTCAACCCTGCAGTGCCGGTGCAGACCGTGGCGGAACTGATCGCACTCGCAAAGGCGAAGCCGGACCCGCTCAACTACGGTTCGACGGGAACCGGTGGGGTGAGCCACCTGGCCGGCGAGATGTTCAAGTCCATCACCGGGGCGCGCATGACCCATGTGCCGTACAAGGGCACCGCGCCGGCCCTGACCGACCTGCTCGGCGGGCAGATCGAACTCATGTTCAACGACACCGCCGCCGCGCACGTGAAAAGCGGCAAGCTGCGCGCCTTGGGCGTGACCGGCATGCGCCGCTGGCCGCTCCTGCCCGAGGTGCCGACCCTGGCCGAAGCCGGCGTGGCGGGCTTCGACAAATACAACTGGTTCGGCATCCTTGCGCCCGCCGGTACGCCGGAGGCTATCGTCACGATACTCAATCGCGAACTGGTGGCGATCATGCGTGACCCGGCATTGCAGAAATGGCTGGAGTCGCAGGGCGCCGAAGCCGCTGGTGGCAGCAGCGAAGACTTTGCCGCCTTCATCCGGCGCGACCTGGCCAAATGGACGCGGGTGGTCAAGTCCGTCGGCCTGGTGCCCGAATAGATTGGCGCAAGGAGCACGGCATGAGCCCGAATAGAACCGCGCAAGGAACGCGACATGCGCCCGAATTGAAAGGCGCAAGGAGCACAGCATGACCATCAGTATCTACCCGGTCAATCCGGATTTCGCGGCCGAAATCGGCGATGTCGACTTGTCGCACCCGCTATCGGCGGAAGATCGGGCGGCGATCCTGGCGGCGTTCTACAAGTTCGCAATGCTGGTGTTCCCCGCGCAACACCTCACCTTCGACCAGCATGTGGCATTCGCCCAGGTGTTCGGGCCGATGGAGCCCAACATCAACTCCTACGCCGACGAAGTGAAGAAAGACCGCATCGACAGCCGCATCTCGGATGTGTCGAATCTGGACGAAAACAACGAGATTCTTCCGGCTGCAAGCCGCAAGCGCATGTCGGGCCTGGCCAATCGGCTATGGCACACCGACAGCATTTTTCGCCACGTGCCGGCGCGTGCTTCGCTGCTCTACGGCAACATCGTCGCGCCGATCGGCGGCAACACCCAGTTCGCCGACATGCGTGCCGCCTGGGACGCGCTGCCGACGGCGCTGCAAAAGCGCATCGACGGCCTGTTAGCCGAGCATTCGATCTTCCATTCGCGCGCCAAAATAGGCTTTACCGACTTCACCGAGCGCGAGCGCGCGGCCCTGCCGCCGGCGCGCCAGGTGCTGGTGCGCACGATTCCGGAAACCGGGCGGCGCGCGCTCTACACCGCATCGCATGCGATGCGCGTGATCGGCATGCCCGAGGCGGAGGGCTCTGCCCTGCTCGAAGACCTGATGGCGCACGCGACCCGGCGCGAATTCGTCCACACCCATCGCTGGCGCCAGGGCGACCTGGTGATGTGGGACAACCGCTGCACCATGCATCGCGGGACCGACTACGACGAGCGGCGCTTTAAGCGCGACATGCACCGCGCCACGGTGTCGGACATAGGCAATACCGTCGAGGTGGGGCAGCGCACCGGCGCCGACTCTTCCTTGCACCCGCGCACCTGACAAGCGCAGCGGGTCCGGGCTCCGGGCCCGACAGCGCAAGCTCGCATCTTCGACCGAAAGCGTCAGACGACATGACACCCGCGCCCAATCCCGCCCTGCCCTTGGCCGGCATCAAGGTGATCGAGTTCGGCCAGAACATCGCCGGCCCCTATGCCAGCGAGATCCTTTCCACCCTGGGCGCCGATGTGGTGAAGGTCGAGCGCCCCGAGGGCGGCGACGACGCGCGCGGCTGGGGGCCGCCGTTCTGGCGCGGCACCGCAACCACGTTTACCGCGATGAATCACGGCAAGCGCAGCATCGCCGTCGATCTGAAGGACCCCGCGTCCATCGCCTGGCTCAA
>JAYVST010000455.1:0-24115 GCA_043775255.1 Burkholderiales bacterium | reverse complement strand
AGCGCCAGGATGTTGGCCTTCATGTCCTTGCCCGCCAGAAGCGCCGCCTCGCCGCCAATGCCGGCGCCGCGTGAAGCCCAGGTACCGCCGCCGTAGGGTGTGACGTCGGTGTCGCCGGTGATCACGCGCACATGCTCGACTGGAATGCCGACAGCGGATGCCACCACCTGCGCGATCATGCCCTCGGTGCCTTGGCCTTGCTCGGTCACGCCGGTCAGCGCGGTGACCCAGCCGGTGGGCTCCAGACGCAAGGTGCAGCCGTCCTGCGCGGAAATGCGCGCGCCGCCGACGCCATAGAACAGCGCCGAAGGATTGGTCACCTCGATCAGCGCGGCCAGGCCGATGCCGCGATGAATGCCGTGCGCACGCAGCGCCTTTTGCTCGGCGCGCAGGGCCGGGTAGTCCATCAGTTTCAGGAGCTTGTCCAAGCAGGCGTGGTGCGAAAGTGCCTCGAACTTCATGCCCGAGACCGAGGTGAACGGGTAGCGGTCGTCACCGATGAGATTCTTGCGGCGGAACTCCGCCGCATCCATGCCCAGTTTTTGCGCGGCATGGTCGACCAGCCCTTCGGTGACGGCCACCGCGATCGGATGGCCCACCGCGCGGTACTGGCAAGTGGGCGTCTTGTTCTGGAACACCACTCGCAGGTTGGCCAGATAGTGTTTGAAGTCGTACGGCCCACCGGTCAGATTGATGACCTGGTTGCCTTCCACGGCGCTGGTGCGCGGGTAGACCGAATAGGGGCCGATGCCGGTCAGGTCATCGATATCGATGGCGAGGATGCGGCCGTCGCGGTCCACGCCCATGCGTGCCTTGACACGGTGCTCGCGGGCGTGGATGTCGGTAGACATGGACTCGAGCCGGTCAGCCGCATAGCGGATCGGGCGGCCCAGCAGTTTGGCAACGCCCACGATCGCCATCTCGTCCGGATATACATGCACCTTGATGCCGAAGCTGCCGCCGACATCGCGGGCGATCACGCGCACATGGGCCTCGGGAATATCCAGGTGCTTGGCGAAAATGTCGCGCATCATGTGCGGCGCCTGGTTCGCCAGATACACCGTGAGCTGGTTCTCGGAAGCGTTGTAATCCGCCGTGATGGCGCGTGGCTCCAGGCAGACGCCGGTGTGGCGGCCGAAGCGGAAGGTGTCCTCCACCACGAGATGGGCGTCGGCGAAAACCTCGGCCACACCGCCGGTGTCGATGCCGCGGGTGAAGGCCAAGTTGTCGCCTAAGTCCGGGTGGATCACCGGCGTGGCCGGGTCGAGCGCGGTTTCCATCTCGGTCACCGCCGGCAGGGATTCGTACTCCACGTCCACCAGGGCTGCGGCGTCCTCGGCCTGGGCGCGGGTTTGTGCCACGATGACGGCCACCGCTTCGCCTTGCCAGGTGGCGCGATCGAGGGCCACCGCGTACTGGGGCGCCGACTTCATGCCCTTGAAATGCGTCAGCGTGCCTACCCACGGCGAGACGACGGTGGCGATGTCGGCGCCGTTGCCGCACCAGAACACGCCTTTCGCCTGGCGCGCCTGCGAAAGGTCCAGCTTGACGATACGTGCGTGCGCATGCGGGCTGCGCACGAAGGTGGCATGCAGCTCGCGCGGCAGACGCAGATCATCGACGTATTGCCCGCGGCCGGCGAGCAGGCGCTTGGCATTCGGGCGCGGCGTGTCCTGGCCGATGTAGGTGGTGGGCTGCAAGCCCGGCACGGGAGCGTTCATGCGCCCACCTTGCCGAACTGCTTGGCCGCCGCGCGATTCTTCAAGGTCTGCTCGATCGCATCGACGATGGCTTCATAGCCGGTGCAGCGGCAATAGTTACCGGACAGGTATTCGCGGATTTCCTCGCGCGAGGCATGCGGCTGCTCGTCGAGAAGGGCAGAGGCGCACACCAGCATGCCAGGCGTGCAGTAGCCGCATTGCAGCGCGTTGCGGGCGTGGAAGGCGCTTTGCAGGTCGGCAATCGCGCCGGATTCGGTAAGGCCTTCAACGGTCTGCACTTCGGCGCCTTCGAGCTGGCAGGCGAGCGTCAGGCAGCCGCGCACGATTTCGCCGTCGACTAACACCGTGCACGCGCCGCACACGCCGTGCTCGCAACCGGCATGCGAGCCGGTGAGCGACAGCTCGTTGCGCAGGAAGTCCACCAGATGAGTGCGCGGTTCGACCATTTTCGTGACGCTGACACCGTTGACCTTGAGATTGAGACTAACCAGATTATCCATGGGAATATCCTTCAGGCGATGAGCTTGGCGACCAGGCGGCCGAGCAGCACGCCGGACAGGTGCAGCTTGGTGGCGGGGCTGTTGTAGAGGTCGGCAATCGGATCGAGGTCGGCAGCCAGGCAGGCGCGCGCCGCAGTGATTGCGGCCGCGTCGCCGGTCGTGCCTTCGAGCGCTTGCATGGCGCCTTTGGCCAGAATCGGCCGCGTGGCTACGCCGAAGAACGCGGCGCGCACGTCGGTGAGTTTGCCGCCGGCCAGCGTGGCGTTGACGAAGGCGCCGGCGATGGCGTAGTCGCCGCTGCGGCGGGTGAGTTCGCCGAATGCCGACCGTGCGCCGACGGCCGGCAGTGGAACATGGATGCTCTTCAACACCTCGCCCGCGGTCAGCGAAGTTTCGTAGAGCCCCTTGAAAAAATCCGTCGAGCCGAGCCTGCGTTCGCCCTTGCTCGACACTGCGGTGAACGACATGTCACAGGCGAGCGCTGCGGCCGGCCATTCGGCGGCCGGATCGGCCAGCGCGATCGAGCCGCCGATGGTGCCGCGGTTGCGGATGGCGGGGTGGGCAATGTGGCGGGCCGCTTCAACCAGCGCCGGGAAGAATCGCTTCACTTCGGTGGAGCGTTCGATGTCCACATGCCGGGTGAGGGCGCCGATCACCATTTCGGAGGCGGTGACACGGATGCCGCGCAATTCCGCCAGGCGTGAAATATCGATCAGCAAGTCCGGTTGCGACAGGCGCAGGTTGAGCGTGGGAATCAGGCTCTGGCCGCCGGCCAGGATGCGCGCATTGTCGCCGTGGGTGTCGAGCAGCGCGCAGGCCGCGGCCAGGCTTTCGGCGCGCTGGTAGGCGAAAGGTGGGGCTTTCATCGTGTCTCCGTGGTGGTTCTTGTATGCCGAGTGGCGATATTACTCAAGCCTGGCATCTCTGGCGCTGGCTGCAACGCAAACACCGCTGAAGGGTCGAGCAAGGCACTCATTTCAACGCTCGCCGCGCCTCGCGCCGACGCCCGGCGATGAGTTCGTCCGCCAGCGACACCTTCGCAGGAACGTGCTGGCGCACCATTGCTTGGGCGCGCTTGATGCGCGCCGCCCGAGTCGTCAGCCGGGCCTCGCCGTCGGCCAACTCCCTCATGACGGTGTCGCCATCCTTAAGCCCCAGTTCGCGGCGGATTTCGATCAGAATGACAACCTGGTCACGTTCTGACGTTTTCATCGATATCATCAAAAAAGATGCCACTCAATCAAGAAATGTCATTCTACGTTCGCTGAGCACGGCAAGGCGACAGGTGCCGAGGAAGCCGATTCGCCACCGGGGAACCTTATACTACGACGCACAGTGAACCTTTAGCGCCTGGAGGAATAGCCGTGAACCCTACCCGTCCCGAAACACCAGCCGTCGATCGTCCGGTCTTCGACCGCGCCAGCGAGGACATCGGCAACATCGTCGAGTTCGGCCATCTCAACGTGCGCGTGCCGGACCAGCAGACCGCGATCATCTTCTACGTCATGGGCCTGGGCCTGACGCGCGACCCTTACCTCGTGACCGGCGTCGACAACGGCTGGATCAACGTCGGTACCTGCCAGTTCCACCTGCCGGTCGGCCCGGCGCAGGTGCTGCGCGGCGTCACCGGGCTTGTGATGACCGATCTCGATGGCCTGATGGGCCGGCTTGCAGGAGTTCAGGCGCGCCTCAAGGACACGCACTTCTCCTATGCGCGCGATGGCGACCGTATCGACGTGACCTGCCCGTGGGGTAACCGCATCCGCGTGCATGCACCCGATGCGGCGCGCTTCGGCCGCATCCTCCTGGGCATGCCCTATGTCGAGGTCGATGTGGCGGCGGGCACGACTGTGGGCATCGCGAAGTTCTACAAGCGGGTGCTGGCGGCGCCTGTGGCGAGCGGGACGGACGAACGCGGCGCGTTCATTCGGGTTTCAACCGGCACCAACGGCAGCCTGGTGTATCGCGAAACCACGCGTGAATTGCCGGCTTATGACGGCCATCACGTCCAGATCGCGGTCGCCGATTTTTCCGGCGTGCACAAGCGCCTCTTGGAACTGGGCCTCGTCACAGAGGAAAGCGACCAGAGCCAGTACCGCTTCCAGGACATCGTCGACCCGGACAGCGGCACGCTGCTTTGCACCCTGGAGCACGAAGTGCGCAGCATGCGCCACCCGATGTACGCGCGCCGCTTTGTCAACCGCAACCCGGACGTGACCAATGCGCACTACGCCACCGGCCACGAAGGGGCGGTTTGGAGCATGCCGCCGGCCTGAACGGTTCCGCCGTCATCGCGCGGGTCAGGCCGCCAGCGGTAGGGCCACCGCTGCAAGGGCCGGAACTGCAAGGGCCGGCACCGCGCCCTTGCCCCGCACTTGCGCCTCCTCGAACTGCGCTGCGGCGATCGCCCGGTCGAGTGCCGCGCGCAGTTCGCAGGCCGACTCCAGCGTCAGTTCGACGCCGGCCCGCGTGCCGGCGTCGAGGGTGGTGTTGAGGAAGTCAAGCGTGATGACATCGCCGAGCGGCGCATGGCGGGCGTGGTCGTAGGCCACCACCGCCTGCGTGAGCGGGAACCAGGTGTCGCCGCACTTGGCCATGCCTTCCGCGCGCGCGATCTCGATAATCGACGTGCACATATGCGGTTTCCTATCTGGCCAGATACTTGCCGAAGAAGGCGAACACCTTGCTCCAGCCATCCATCGCCTGTTCGGGCCGGTACAGCGGACGATGCCAGTAGAAGAAGCCGTGGCCGGCGCCATCGTAGCGGTGGAACTCGTGCGCCTTGCCATGCTTCTTGAGCTCTGCCTCGTGCTGGTTCACCTGTTCGGGGCTGGGAGCGCGATCGTCGTTGCCGAATAGCCCGAGCAGTGGGCAAGCGAGGTTCGCGGTCATGTCGATCGGGGCGGCCGGCGTCTTCGCATTGAGCTCCTCCGTGCCCATCACCACGCGGCCGCCCCAGAGATCGACGCAGGCATCCACATCTTTGCGTTGGCTGGCGTAGATGACGGCGTGCCTGCCGCCGGAGCATGAGCCGAACAGGCCGACCTTGCCGTTGTGGTCAGACTGCGCGCGCATCCATTTCACGGCCGCCGCGGTATCGCCGACCATCTGCGCATCGGCAATGCCGCCTCCGGCGCGCACCTTGGCCGCGACATCGTCCGGATTGCCCTGACCCTCACGTTCGTAGAGGTTGGCGCAGATCGCGAGATAGCCGTGATGTGCGAACCGCCGGGTGGTCTCGATATAGTGCTCGCTCCAGCCCGGCAGGTGGTGGATCAGCACCACGCCCGGAAAGGGGCCGGGGCCGGACGGCCTGGCCACATAAGCGGTGATCGGTGTTCCCTGGTCGCCACTGATGGTGACGTTTTCGCAGGTCATGCCTCGGTAATGTGACATTGTGATTCCTCCGTGGTTGTTCAATCATGGGCGACCATAAGACGCAGGGCCGCACTGCAGTTGCCGTTAAGTGCCAGCAGCGGTCAGTATGCGATGAACACAGGCCCTCTGCAACATCGCGCGGCGGAAATTCGAACCTTCCAATTCCGCTTCGGGAATCTCGGCATCGGGGTGACGAATGCCCGACGGCAGCGCAGTGCGCGCCTGGTGTTCATCACCCGCGGCTTACCTGCCGGAGCCCATGGTGTCTCGACGGCGGCGCCGGCTTGGGAGACTTCCTGCCGCGACGCTCGCCTATGCGTTGGCAGCAATCGCGCCCACCGCCTGGAACAAGCCCCTGATCGAATCGGCCGATATGCCGCGGGTGATGAACACCAGGCGTGTGCCGTGATCGGCGCCGGGCCAGCGGTCCAGTGTCACCGGCGGATGAAAGATGTGTTGCACGCCTTGAACCACCACCGGCTTGCCTTCGACGTTGACGATGCCCTTGACGCGCAGCATGTCCGGACCGCGCAGGTTGGTGAGTAACGCCAGTGCAGCCGAGAATGCGTCCCAGGTGAAGGGCGTGTCGAAGCGCAGCCACAGGGTGCCGATGCGCGGGTCGTGGCGCGACGCTCGGGCGCCTAAGTAGCGCTCGCCATCGGTACTTTCGGCGTCGAGCTTTTCGCCGAGAAAGCGCAGGGTCGAATCGCCCGCGCGCGCACTTCCAAGTCCCAGGCCGATCAATTCAGCCGGGTCGATCTCGCCCATCAGAACGCGGCCGATGGCGGCCTGTCGGTTGATCGCATGCACGGTGGCTTCCAACGCCGCAATCCGGTCCGCGGTGGCAAGGTCGCCCTTGGTGACCAGCACACGATCGGCCAGCGCGATCTGCTTGATAGCCTCGGGCTGGTGTTGCAGAAGATACGCGCCGTTGACGGCGTCGATCAGCGTCACCACGCCGTCCAAGCGGAACTGCGCTTCGAGCAGGGTGTCGCTCACCAGGGTCTGCACTACCGGCGCCGGGTCGGCCATGCCGGTGGTTTCCACCACAACGCGGTCGAAGTCGGCGATTTGTCCGGCACGGCGCTGGTTGAACAGTTCGCGCAGCGTCTCCTGCAAATCGGTGCGCACGGTGCAGCAGATGCAGCCGTTGGCCAGGAGGGTGATGTTCTCGGACGACATCGTCACCAGGTCGTGATCGATACCGATCTCGCCGATCTCGTTGATCACCACCGCCACCCGGTTCATGTCTGGATGACGCACCAGCTTCGAGATCAGCGTGGTCTTGCCGCTGCCGAGAAACCCGGTGACAAGCGTGACCGGCAGCTTGCCGGCCAGCGGGTCGCGTTGCGTGGCCACGCTCAGATATTCATTTCCAGAATGTACAAACCTCCACCGAACCGGTCTACCGTGTAGACGATTCTTTGCTCGTCGACGAACACGTCGTTGAGCTGGATGGCGCCGGACGGCGAGAGTGGCGGCGCGCCCGGCACGTAGTAGGCGATTTCCTCGACCTGGTACGGGTTGGTGGTGTCATAGACGCGCACGCCGGCGTTGAAGAAGGTGCCGATGATGATGGTGTCGGAGCGGAACGAAGCCGGACCCGGCAGGTTCTCGTGCAGGTTGTGCGCGCCAAAGCGGCCGCCGCGTTTGGCGAAGGCGTCGTAGGGCGCCGCAGGGAAGGTGCCGATCGGCACCGGATTGGCTTCATTGCGCGAATCGATCATCCATACCAGCTTGGGCCAGTCCGCGCCGTTGTCCTGTACGCATTCATCCGATACCACCCACAGGTTGCGCTCGAATAGCGGCAGCAGGGTGTGGATGAAGCCGTTGAATGGCGGCGAATGGTTCCAGTGCGATCTGACCTTGATCTTCGACATGTCGGAAATGTCCAGCACGAAAGCGCCGCCGTCGATGTAGCCAATATAGGCGCGGTCCGCATGGTCAGGGAACACGTTGGTGTTGTGGGCGCGGAAGCCGGCATCGAATTTCGGGATCAAGCGCTGTGGCGCGGGTTCGGTGTCGCCCTCACGCGTACCGGGGTACCACCAACGGCCGGCTTCGGCCGGCTGGGCCGGGTTCGACACGTCGATGATGCGATAGAACTGGTCGTCCAATTGGTTGCGCGGCTGGAAGTCCGGCGCGCCCGAGGCCATGTGCACATACTTGCCGTCGACGAACCACACCGCATGGACGCCGCGCGAGTAGGGGCCGGAGCAATCGAAATGCGAAATCAGTTTCGGCGCCTCGGGGGTGCTGATGTCGAACAGGTCGACCCCGGCGGGCTTCAAGCCGGGCACCTGGGTCTGGTAGGCCACCGCCATGATGTCGCCCACCACATCGAGCGAGTTCGAGCGCACCTTGGCATGCGGCAGGTCGGTCTGCACGATCATGCGCGGGTTCTTCGGATCGGTGACATCCACGCCGGTGAAATTCTTCGGCGCCGACTCGTGCGCCATCCACATGATGCGCCGGCCGCCTGAGGTGACCTGCATCGCCATGCCTTCGCCCATGCCGCCGAAGCCGGACAGTTCGTTGTGCGACAGGAGCTTCATGTTGCGCGAGAGCGTCTGGTCGGGGCGTGCGGCTTGCTGCGGTACAGAGAGGGAGGCCATGGGGTTTGTCTGGGGTTGTTTATTTAGCAAGCGATAATATAGACTAACTTATAGGTTGAACTTTGAACTTGATTCCAGACGCGCAACGGCTTCGGTGCGGCAACTCGATGCGGCAACTCGGCGCGGCAACTCGATGCGGCAAATCGGCGCGACAACTCGGTACAGCAACTCGGTACAGCAAATCAGAGGAGACTTGCTATGAAGAACCCCGCAGGGATGGCCGTGCTTGCCGTGGTGGCGACGCTGGCTGCTGCACTTCCGACCCTGGCGCTTGCCCAGGCTTTTCCGTCCAAACCGGTACGCCTGATCGTCACGTATCCGCCCGGGGGCAGCTCGGACCTGATGGCACGCATCATGGGCCAGAAGCTCAACGAACTCTGGGGCCAGCCGGTGGTCATCGAGAGCAAGCCGGGCGCCGCCGGTTCGATCGGCACCGAGTACGCCGCGCGCCAGCCGGCCGACGGCTACACCTTCCTGATTGGCAACCTGCAGGCGGTCTCGGTCAATCCGCTGATTTCCAAGGTGCCTTATAGCGTCGAGAAGGACTTCATTCCGGTCTCCCTCACCACGACCGGTCCGAACATTCTTGTGGTGCCGGCGGCGTCGCCGTTCAAGACCCTGGGCGACCTGATCGCGGCGGCGCGCGCCAAGCCGGGCGCGATCAATTTCGCCACCAGCGGGCCGGGCAGCTTGTCGCACCTCGCCGCAGAATTGATGATGCGTCAGGCCAGTATCAAGATGACGCATATTCCCTACAAGGGCGGCGGCCAGGCAATTGTCGACGTGATCGCGGGCCAGGTGCAGATGATCGTCTCCGACGCGTTGCCGGTGGCGCAGCATCTCAAGTCGGGCAAGGTGCGCCCGCTGGCAATTACCAGCGCCAAGCGCTCGCCGCTGTTCCCGGACATTCCCACCTTTGCCGAAGCCGGGCTGCAGGGCCTCGTAGTGGTGAACTGGTGGGGTGCGTTCCTGCCGGCCGGCACGCCGACTGCGGTCGTCGGCAGCTACCAGGCGGCCCTCGCCAAAGTGATGGCCGATCCCGATCTCAAGGAGCGCTTCGCCGGCCTGGGCGTCGAGGCGCATGCCGGTACGCCGGACGAGTTCCGCACCTTCATGGCGGCCGAAAAGGCCGTGTATATGAAGCTGATCGCCGACAACAACATCAAGGGCGAATAGCGGTCGCAAACCCGGAGGAGAACAGCATGAGCGCGCCATTGCCCAGCCAGAGGGTTCCGTTTTCCGCCATCGTCGACCGCCCCGCCCTGGTGGTGCCGGACGGCGGGCGCATGCTGGTGTGGGTGATCGTCAACGTCGAACACTGGGGCATGGAGCGGCCGATGCCGCGCACCGTGCTCTCGCCGCCGATGGGCCAACCACTGCAGCCCGACCTGCCCAACTGGGCCTGGCACGAGTACGGCATGCGGGTTGGCTTTTGGCGCATCTTCGACGCCTTGACCGCGCGCGGCATCGTGCCGACCCTGGCGCTCAACGGCATCGTCTGCGAGAGCTACCCGCGGGTGGCGCGCGCCGGACTCGAGGCGGGCTGGGAATTCATGGGCCATGGCTACATCCAGGGACCGATGCATGCCGTGGCCGACCAGAAGAAGTCCATCCTCGACACCGTCGAATCGATCCGCGCCTTCACCGGCCGAGCGCCGGTCGGCTGGGAAAGCCCGGGCCTGACCGAAACCGCCGCCACCATCGACTACCTGTCCGAGGCCGGCATCGAGTACGTAGCCGACTGGGTCATGGACGACCAGCCGGTCTGGATTCCGACCTCGCACAAGCCGGTGCTGTCGGTGCCCTACACCGTGGAAATGAACGACATTCCCATGATGGTGCTGCAAAGCCACAATGGCGCCGAGATGTTCGACCGCGGCGTCGCGCAGCTTGAACGTCTGTGGCAGGAGAGCGCGAAGATCGCACGGGTGATGGCCATCAGCGTGCACCCCTACATCACCGGCGCGCCGCATCGCATCGCCATGTTCGAACGCCTGCTCGACTATGTGCAATCCAAACCGGGGGTGGTCATCCGCACCGGCGCGGGAATCGCCGACTGGTACAAGACACAGGTGCCGGCGCCGCGTTGAACCGCGCGCATTCCTCCCCGCAAGGTCTTTCACAATGGCCCGCAAGCGACTCGAATCGCCCCAGGCGAAGGACAAGGCCGGCACGCCGCGTCGCGCCGCCGAACCGCGCAAGCTTGCGGCTAAGGTCCGTCTGTCGCCGCCGGAGCGCGAGCGCCAAATCATCGAGGGCGCGATCGCCTATTTTTCCGAAGTGGGCTTTTCCGGGCAGACGCGCGAGTTGTCCAAGCGCCTGGGCATCACCCAGCCCTTGCTCTATCGCTACTTCTCCTCCAAGCAGGAACTCGTCGAGCGGGTCTACAAGACGGTGTTCGAAGGGCGCTGGAATCCGGCCTGGGTGTCCTTGATCCGCGACCGCGCCATTCCCCTGCGCGGCCGACTCATCGAGTTTTACCGTCAGTATTCGGAGGCGACTTACCGCCGCGACTGGCTGCGCATCTACCTCTACGCGGGCCTGTCCGGCCCGGTCCTGAACCAGCGCTACATCAGGTTGATCCAGCGTGAACTGCTGCCAGCGTATTGCCGCGAAGTGCGCCACTACTGCGGCATCGAGTCGGCCGAGCTGCCGGTCAGCGACGAAGAAATCGAGTTCGTCTGGAGCCTGCACGGCGGGATTTTCTACTATGCCGTGCGGCAGAACGTCTACGAGTTGCCGGTGAAGGTTGATTTCATGCGCAAGGTCGAGTTCGCGGTGGACAACTTTCTGGCCGGCGCAAAGACCACCTATCCCGTGTTGCTGGCCTCGGCTTGCGCAGCGGCAAAGCTGCCCGACCTCCGCAGGTGAAGGGCGCGGCGAAGCGAATATCACCCGCCCTTGCGCTCTGCATCTTTCGTCTCTCGCGTCGGCCGCGCGCGCGGCTGCATGCCGACCAAGCGTTCCAATACCGCGTAGACCGCACCGGTGTCATCGTCGCCATGTCCAAGCGCCATCGCCGCGTTGTACATCGGAACGGTCGCTGCGAAAAGCGGCGCCGGCGTATCGGTCGCCGCCAGCGCATCGGCGATCAGACGCATGTCCTTTTGCCAGGTGGAAACCTTCATGGTCGCCTCGCCCCAGGTGCGGTCGACCATCATCGGCCCGCGCACCTGGAGCATGCGCGACCCGCCCGCGCCGTCGGCCACTACCTTGACCACCTGCGCTGGATCAAGCCCGGAACGTACGCCCATCAGGATGGCCTCCGCCGTCGAGACGTTGTGGATCGCCACCAGAAGATTGGCCACCAGTTTCATGCGCATGCCGTTGCCGAAGGCGCCGACGTCATGGCGCATCCGCGCGAAGCCTGCGAAGACCGGCGCGAACGCGCGGATCGCGCGGGCTTCGCCGCTGGCGTACACCACCACATCGCGGGTCGCCGCCTGCGCCCCGGTGCCGGAGAGTGGGCAGTCCAACAGGGTGATGCCGGCTGCGGCGAGTTGCTTGCGCGCGCGCTCTTTGGCTTCCACCGGCAGGGTGCTGGTCTCGGCGACGATCAGGTCGCGCACGCCGGCTTGCGCCAATTCTCCGCACACTGCCGAAAGCGCGGCTTCCGAGGGCAGGGACAGGACGATCATGCGCGCGCGGCGCGCGACGTCGGCCGCACTCCGTAACGGCGTGCCGCCGGCGCGTTTCAGGCGCGCACGCGCGGCCGGCGCCGGATCGTATCCGGACACCGCAAAGCCTGCCCGGACCAGATTGGCCGACATCGCCGAGCCCATGATGCCCAAGCCGATGACGCCGGCGGCGGCGACTTGCGGCGCTGCGGATGTGATCCTTTTTGCGGCCATGAATGCCGGTCTCTCCCGGTCGGCGATTATTGAGCTTTTGATAAATTAAGGGTACCATACAAATCTGTCCGGAACGGCCTTCCCGCAACCGCCTCGTTGCGCACCTGTACGCTCCCGCAGTCGGGTAGCGCGCAGTACCACCCGAAACCAGAAAATGCGCAGCCCGCCCTGACGGAGGCAGAACCCAGATGAACAATCAACCGGTATCGATCGCGGTCATCGGCTATGGCTGGTGGGGCAAGATCATCACCGGCACCCTCGCCGATAGTGCCGCCGTCAAGGTGGTGCGCGTGGTCGAACCGGACGCCGCCGTACGTGAAGGCGCGCGCGCGGACGGCGCCGCGATGGGTTTCGTGGTCGCGCCCGATTTCGAATCCGCGCTCGCCGATGCCGCTGTGCAGGCGGTGGTGTTGTGCACGCCGCACAAGGCGCATGCGGCGCAGATCGCTGCGGCGGCTGCGGCCGGCAAGCATGTGTTCTGCGAGAAACCGCTGTGTCTCACCTATGCCGATGCGCAGGCCTCGGTGGCTGCCTGTCGCCGAGCCGGTGTGGTGCTTGGCATCGGACACGAGCGGCGCTTCGAACCGGCGGTGGCGGCATTGCGCAAGCGCATCGCCGATGGCGAACTCGGCAGCATCCTGCAGGTTGAAGCCAATTTCAGCCAGGACAAGTTTTTCGCGCTCGACCCCGGCAATTGGCGGCTTTCGAAAGAGCATGCGCCGGTGGGCCCGCTCTCGGCCACCGGCATCCATCTGGTGGATTTGTCCATCGCGCTTCTGGGGCCCGCCGAAAGTGTGTGGGCACGCCTGTCAACCCGCGGCAGCACGTTCGCCAACGGCGACACGCTGGGCATCATGCTTGCCTTCGCCGGCGGCGCCACCGCGCTCATCAGCGCCATGCTCGCCACGCCGTTCGAGGGACGCTTCGCGGTGTACGGCTCGCGCGGCTGGGTCGAAATCCGCGACCGTACCCATCCCGAGAACCCGACCGGCTGGGATGTCACCACCGCAGTGACCGGGGGCGCCCGCAGCACCGAATTCATCGCGCCGCATGCCAGCGTGCGCGCCAACCTCGAAGCGTTCGCCGCTGCCGTGGCTGGTGGCGCCGCTTATCCGGTGACGCAGCGCGAGATGCTCGCCAACGTGGCCGCGCTCGAGGCGATCATGCGCTCGACCGCAAGCGGCGGCGTCGAGAGAGTTGCCCAGCCAACCCTTTAGACGCAAACAGCAAAAAACTTCCACGGAGACGAGCACATGAACGACAACGCCATCATCACTGGGACAAGCCGCCGCAAAGTATTGCTCGGCGCCATCGGCGCGACGCTGGCAGGCAACCTGCCCGCGGCCGCGCGGGCGCAGGAAGGTCCATTCAAGCTCGGTTTCATGACAGTGCGCTCCGGCGCGCTGGCCGCCGGCGGGCGCCAGATGGAAGAGGGCATCCAGTTGTTCCTCAAGGAGCGTGGCGGCGCGATCGCGGGCCGCAAGGTGGAACTCACCATCGCCGACACCGGCGGCAATCCCGCCGGCGCCAAGACCAAGGCGCAGGAACTGGTCGAGCGCAACGGCGTGCACACGATCATCGGGCCGCTCGCCGCGTTCGAAGCCATTGCCATCGACGACTATATTCGTCAGACGCGCACGCCCACCGTTTCATGCTCGGCCGCCGCCGAAGACCTCACGCAACGCAAGGCCAATCCGTGGTTCGTGCGCTCGGCCGCGACCTCGGGCCAGCCCAATCATCCGCTGGGCGAGTACGCGGCCAAGGAACTCAAGTACAAGCGCGTCGCGATCGTCGCCGACGATTTCGCCTTCGGCCATGAGTCGGCCGCCGCGTTTCAGCGCGTGTTCGAAGACGGCGGCGGACGCATCGTGCAAAAACTGTGGTCGCCGCTCAACGTGCCGGAGTACGGCGCCTATATCGCGCAGATCAAAACCAAGGTCGATGCCGTGTTCATCGCCTTTGCCGGCGTCAATGGCCTGCGCTTCCTCAAGCAATACCGCGAGTACGGCATGCAGCTGCCTCTCCTGGGCAACATGACCTCGGTCGACGAAGGCATCCTCAAACAGATGGGCGACGAGGCCGTCGGCCTGATCAGCTCGGGCTGGTACTCGGCCGCCATCGACAGCCCGGAGAACAAGGTCTTTGTCGCAGCCGTCAACAAGGAGTACGGCGCGGACCCTGGCTACTACACCCTGGGCGCGTACTCGGCCGGCGTGATGGTCGAGAACGCCGCGAAAAAAGTGGGCGGCCGCGTGCAGGACAAGGATGCCCTGATGAACGCCCTGCGCAATCCCGGTGCGCTGCGCGATCCGCGCGGCGAATGGCGCATGGACGGCTACGGCAACCCGGTCATGCCGCAGTACATCCGCAAGGTGGAGCGGCGCGGCGCCAAACTGGTCAACACGGTGATCAAGACCTACCCGATGGTGAGCCAGTTCTGGACCTACAACCCGCTGGAGTTTCTCAAGAATCCGGTGTACTCGCGCGACTGGCCGCCGGCGAAGTTCCTCGAATCCTGAACGGTTGTGAACATTTCTACTGCGCGATCCGATCTCGGGCCTGTCAGTGCGCAAGCGGTCGCGGCAAGCGCTCCCCGCAAGCGGTCGCGGCAAGCGCTCCCTCAGTCGCCCTACGGGAGTACGGCTGCGCTGCGCGACCCGACCTCGAAGCGCTCGCTACGAAATCTTCACAACCGGTAGTCGGTCGGGAGCGGGTTTGACGCTTCCGGTAGCGCCCCTGACCGGGCACGCAGAAAAAATCAATCCTTTGGGAACGCAATGTCAATCGTAACTGTAGGCTGTCATTCGATGGAGTACGAGCAAGCGGGCCAAGGCCCGGACCTGCTCCTGGTGCATTCCCTGCTCACCGACATGACCGTGTTCGAGCCGGTGCTGGCCGCGTTGACGGCGCAGCACCGTGTAACGCGCATCAACCTGCCCGGCTTTGGCGCTTCCACCGCAGTCAACTGCAAGGGCCTCGAAGGGGTGGCGGATCAGCTGGCGCGCGGCATCAAGGCGCTCGATTTGCCGGAGTCCACGGCCGTGTTCGGCAATGGCTTCGGGGCCTTCGTGGTGCTGAAGCTGGCGATTCGTTATCCGGAAATGTTCGGCCCGCTGCTGGTGGCCGATACCGGCGCCATCTTTCCCGAAGCCGGCCGCGCGCCGTTTCGCGCCATGGCCCAGGGGGTCACCGCCAAGGGCATGGGCGCCGTGCTCGATACGGCCATCGGCCGCATGCTGCCGCCGGCGTTCGCGCAGAAGCACCCGGATGTAGTGGCCGAGCGCAAGCGCCGTCTCGGGGCGGTGGACCCAGGCTGCTTCGCCCGTGCCTGCCTTGCATTGGCTGACATGGACCTGCGCAGAGCCTTGCCGCAAGTGAAGAAAAAGACGCTGGTCATGTGCGGCGCGCTCGACATGACCACGCCGCCGGCGATGGCGCGCGAGGTCGCGGGCTTGATTCCCGGTGCGCGCTATGAGGAAATTGCCGATTCCGGCCATTGCCCGATGCTGGAGCAGCCGCAGGCACTGGCCACCCTGATCGACGAATTTCTCGCCTGACGGAGCGATCGCGGTGGAACTGGAAGTCAACGGCGCCTTGTGCCATTTGGAGGCGCCAAGCGATACGCCGCTGATGTATTGCCTGCGCGACGATCTGAACCTCAAGGGCACGCGCTTTGGCTGCGGCGCCGGCCATTGCGGCGCCTGCACCGTGATGGTGGACGGTCGCGCGGTGCAGTCATGCGATACGCCGCTCTGGTCCGTCGCGGGCCGCAAGGTGACCACCGCCGAAGGCCTGGCGCAGGACCGCATCGGCAAGCTCGTGCGTGCGGCATTCATCGAGCTGCAGGCGGCGCAATGCGGCTTTTGCATCGACGGCATCCTCATCTCGGTCACCGCGCTGCTGCACGCAGAAGCACGCCCGGCCCGGCCCGCGATCCTGAAGGCGCTGGAGCGCAACCTGTGCCGCTGCGGCACCCATGTACGCATCCTGCGCGCGATCGACCTGGCGATCGAACGCCTGAACGGGAGCACGGCATGAGCGCCGTTCCGCTGTCGACCAGTCTCGCGGCCAACCCGCGCCTGCGCCAATGGCTGGCTCTCAACACCGATGGGACCATCACCGTATTTTCCGGCAAGGTCGAGATCGGCCAGGGCATCGTCACCGCGATCGCGCAGATCGCCGCCGACGAGCTTGGCGTCGCAGCCGATCAGCTTCAGATCGTCGCCGGGCATACCGGCACTGCGCCGGACGAGTGGTACACCGCCGGCAGCCAGTCGATCGAAGTCGGCGGCGCCGCCATGCGCATTGCCTGCGCACAGGCGCGCAACCTGTTCGCCGCAGCCGCCGCGCGCTCCCTGGGTGTGCCTGCTGCCGACCTGCAATTGCAGCGCGGCGTGTTCAGCGTGCGCGCAGACGCGAGGCGCGCGGCCAGTTACTGGCAACTCGCCACTGAAGTCGCGCTGGATCTCCCGGTCGAACGCGTGCCCGATAGCGCGCCGCGCGCCGCCAGCCTGATGGGCGTGAATCTGGCGCGTCGTGACCTGGAAGCCAAGCTCGGCGGCGCCGCCTTCGTGCACGACATCGAACTGCCCGGCATGCTGCATGGCCGGGTGGTGCGCGGGCCCAACCGCGGTGCAAAGGTCGAGCAATTTGATCGAGCCGCAATCATCGACTTGCCCGGTGTGGCCGACGTGGTGCGCTCGGGCAGTTTCATCTGCGTGCTGGCCGAACGCGAGATCGATGCGGTCAAGGCCGCGCGGGCCGCCGCGCGGCTGGTGGGCTGGACGTCGGGGCCGAAGCAGGCGCCGCACGGCGCGATCGCCGCAACGCTCAAGGCGCTGCCTTCCACCGCCGAGACCGTGCATGGCAAGGGTACGGCGCGGGCCGGCGCGGTGGCGCTCAAGGCCGGCTATTCGAAGCCCTATATCTCCCATGCGTCGATAGGCACCTGCGCCGCCGCGGCGAGGCTCGAGCACGGCCATCTGACGATCTGGTCGCACACCCAGGGCCCGCATTTCCTGCGCGCCCAGATCGCGCTTGCGCTTGGCATGCCCGCCGCATCCGTGACCGTGATCCATCGCGACGGCGCCGGCTGCTACGGTCACAACGGTGCGGATGACGTTGCGCTCGATGCCGCGCTCGCCGCAGTGCGCAGCGGGCGACCGGTGCTCGCGACATGGTCGCGCGAAGAGGAGTTCGCATGGTCGCCGTTCGGCTCGGCCAGCGCGATCGACATCGACGCTGCGCTCGACGACACCGGCGCCGTATGCAAATGGCATGCGGACATCTGGAGCCACACCCATATCAAGCGGCCCGGCTGGGGTGAGGGCGTCAACCTGCAGGCAGCCTGGGACATGGATCCGCCGCTGCCGGAGCCCGCGCCGCAGGACATGACCTTGCCGGCCGGCGGCGGGCATCGCAACGGCATTGCGCTCTATGCTTTTGCGCATCAGCAGGTGGACTACCACTTCATCGCGCAGTCCCCGGTGCGGGTGTCGGCCCTGCGCGGGCTGGGGGCCTTCGCCAACGTCTTCGCCATCGAAAGCTGCATGGACGAACTTGCCGAAGCGTCCGGGCAGGATCCGGTCGCGTTCCGGCTGCGCCATCTGGCCGACGCGCGCGCCCGCGCCGTGATCGAGGCGGCGGCGCGCAAGGCGGGATGGCCCGCGTGTGCGGCCGGCGGCGCAGGGCGCGGCCGCGGCATCGGCTTTTCGCAATACAAGAACCGTTCGGCCTATTGTGCGGTGGTGGCCGAGGTGGATGTGGCGGAAAAGGTGCGGGTGCTGCGCGTGACGGCGGCGGTGGATGCCGGCCACATCGTCAACCCTGACGGACTGATCAACCAGATCGAAGGCGGTGTGGTGCAGGCGATCTCCTGGACGCTCCTGGAAGCCGTTGTCTGGGACGAAAGCGGCGCGCTGACGCGCACCTGGGAGGACTACCCCATCCTTGGCTTCGACGATGTGCCCGATGTCGACGTGGTGCTGCTTGACCAGCCGGGCCAGCCCGGCCTCGGCGCGGGCGAGTGTGCCGCCGGACCGGTTGCCGCAGCCATTGCCAACGCGGTGCGCCATGCCATCGGCGTGCGCGTGCGCGACCTGCCGATGACGGCACAACGGATTGCAAGCGTGATCGAGGCAACCCCCTGATATGAAAATAATCGACACGGCAACCCCGGTGCTGCCGGTGATCGGCGTCATCGGCCTGGGCATCATGGGCGGCATCATGGCCGAGACCCTGCGCGCAGCCGGCTATCACGTCAACGGCTACGACATCACTCCAGCCGCGCGCGCGCGCCTGAAGCGCGCCGGCGGCAAGGCGCTGACCTCGACTGCGCGAGTGGCACAGGAAAGCGACGTGCTGATCACGTCTCTCGCCACCAGCGACGCGTTGGCCTCGGTGGCGGCGGAAATCGCGGCCACTGCCAAGCCCGGTACGCGAGCGCTAGTCATCGAGACCAGCACGCTGCCGCTGGCCGACAAGGACGCCGCCGCCGCTGTGTTCAAGCGTGCCGGCATCAAGGTGCTGGATTGCCCGATCAGCGGCACCGCCGCGCGCATGAAGGACCGAGCCTGGACCATCTTCATGAGCGGCGAAGCAAAGGCCTGCAAGCTTGCGCTGCCGATCCTGCGCGTGTTCACCGACAACGTGCCGCATGTCGGCCCCTACGGCCACGGCACGCGCATGAAATACGCCGCCAACCACCTGGTGGCGATCTACAACGTGGCGTATGGCGAAGTGGTCACCTTCGCGCGCAAGATGGGCTTGGACCCGCGCAGAATGCTCGAACTCTTCGGCAACAGCCCGGTGCTGGGCACCGGCGTGATGCGCCTGCGCATGCCCTTCATGCTCGAGCGAAAGTACTCGCCGCCGACCATGAAGGTGCAGGTGTGGCAGAAGGACATGCAGGTCATCGGCGACATGGCCAAGTCGCTCGACTGCCCGCTGCCGCTCTTCAACGCCTGCGCGCCGCTATACACCACCGCGATGGCGCAGGGGCTGGCGCTGGAGGACACCGCGTCGGTGGCGGAAGTTCTGGGGGCGATGGCTGGGTTGCCTGGGCGGCGCGAAGGAACCGGCATTCGAACCGCGAGGTCAGAAAAGCGTGGTCGAGAACAGCGCACTTACCGCAGAAAATGACCGAGGCGGACCCGTGATAAAGTAGTGCAAATCACTACTTTTCAGGTGCTCCTTGAAATCGATCAGTGCCGCCGATGCGAATCGGCATTTTTCATCGGTGTTGCGTGAAGTGGCGCTAGGCAAGCGCGTCACGGTAACTTCGCGCGGCAAACCCGTGGCCACCATCGTAGCGGCCGACCAGACGGAAGGCCGTGAACAAGCGGCAGCTAAACGCGAGCTTCTTTCCAGACTGCGTGCGATTCCCGCAAAGGGCGCCCGAACCTGGACACGCGACGAACTCTACGAATAGCCTGCATGGCGCGCATCGCCCTCGACACCAATATTCTCGCCTACGCCGAAGGTATCGGTGACGCCCCTCGATGCAAATTGGCCCGCTCTCTGGTAGAACGACTTCCGGGGCAACTGGTCGTGTTGCCGGCGCAGACCCTCGGTGAACTGCATAGAGTTCTTGTCGGAAAAGCCGGTCGTGCAGCCGCCGATGCGAGAGCTGCTATTCTCAGTTGGGCGGACGCATTTCAGGTGGCGGATTCCACCTTCGAAGCGATGCGCGGCGCCCTCGATCTTGCAGCGGATCACCAGATGCCGATCTGGGATGCCTTGATCCTGTCTGTTGCCGCCGGACAGAAATGCCGCCTGCTTCTCAGTGAGGATTTTCAGCACGGCGTGACGTGGGGCGGGGTTACCATCGTCAATCCTTTCAAGTCGCCGCAACACGCGCTATTGGCCGCCATGTTGGCTTGATTCGTCCGCTATGGTGGTCGAATCGTGCCGCTCAAAATCCAAGAACGGTCGACGCGTTGCTCCGCACATCTTCGGACGAGTGAAAGCGCGCATGCTCGCTTAGCCAGGCGGCGAGCAGCCCGTTCAACTTCATGTTCGCGGCCAGGCGCTTCAAGCGCGGCCTGCTGAGCGTATCAATCTGCAAATCTGGCGGCGGGCGGGTCATCCGGCTTCTTACGGAAGCACCCAGGTAGATCCAGTCGAGAAGCGCCTTTTCGGCAGTCGTGCGCGGGTACTCGAAGCGAAGATCGCGAATATCCTCCAGACGGCCCGCGCGTTCATCCGTCAGATGCGCCGGCATGGTGAAAAAGCGGAATGTCCCCGCCACGGTCTTGCGGTCCGATATCTGCGGTGTCGACCAGGTGGCATCGACGGGGATGACGCAGGTGACGGTGTCGCCCATGTTGTTGGTCGCACCGGCCTGCTCAAGCACCCAGGCCAGGCTGACGATGCTGCGCGAACGGATCGACTGCGCGGCGGCGGCGGGGCTGGCATCGCGGTGGCCCAGGCGGTTCAAGTAGATGCCCTTGATCACCGGCCGCAGCTTGGCCGACACGACCAGATCCTTGATCCAGCGGTTGAAGGTCGCGCGCGATGGCGGCTGCGCCAGGCTTGACGTGGCGATCATCTCGATGGCATTGGTTTTGAGCACGATCGGCGTGCTCGCATCCATCAGGCGCGCTTCGGCGGCGAGTTTCCAAGTAGCGGTCATGCGTCTTCGCCCGAGACCTGCGGTGTAGCGTCCCCAAGCGACCGTTGCTGTATGCGCAATGCGTCGGCGACCCATGATTCGATTGCCTCGCCGACCCGTAGAGTTTTCTCGACCCAGGCGGCTTCGGTCAGTGCGTCGCGAATCGTGGGCGGCAAATAGGGCAACAGCTCTTCGCGCGCACGGTCGTAGCCGACGAGGTCGAGCTTCGAAAATGCCCGCTCACGAATTCCTGCCAGGACCGCCGCAGGCCGGCTTGCGAGTATAGATGCCGGATTGGCGCCGGCCTGCGCCAGATCGGCGAGGTCGTACAGGTCGCGCGGCACGTTGCGCGCGTCCGCCATGGCGGCGCCGATTTTCATTGCGGCCAGCATTTCGTTCGAATAGGTCTCTACCGTGAATGGCGCCATCCCGTAGCCGGGTGGTGGAACGACTGTTTCCGCGCGCCGGTGCGCACCGGCCAAGGCTCCGCGACCGGACACCTCGACCTCGAATCGCAACTCCACCCCGCTGCTCGAATGCCCGACCAGTCGCACCCTGATGGTGGTGCCGGTCGATTTCGTCACCTCCGCGCTCGACCGGCGCATGCCGGCATTGGTCGCGGCCCGCATCAGCGCTTTGGGCACCGCTTTTTTCGCACTGTTCAGCGAGACCGAAGGATCGCGGTCGAAGTCGATATCCCTGGTCAGGCGCATGCTGCCGAACACGGCGCGCATCGCCATTCCGCCCTTGAGCGTCAGGCGCGGACCGTAAGCTGCGGCAATCTCGCGCAACAGGGCGATCTGACAGCGGTCGATCCGTCCCAAGCGCTCGTCAAAGCCGCTTTCGGCGGGGTCATAAATAGTAGTCATGAATCATTTAATGATACTTGTATGCTTTATATGTTACAAGATTTCCAGCCTCCAGATCACCAAAACCATCATCACTCAGGAAGACAATCGCGCGGCGTACGGTAAGCAACCCATCAACTTTTTGACCCTGCTCGCCGGGCGAGTCATTCACCTGACCTGCACAGAGCGGAGCGACGAACTGCAAAGCATCTTGTTACGCGAAGCTACGAAACATGAAACGCACTACTACGTCTTCCGAATTGGCGCCTAAACGCGTTGTCGCGATGGTCGCCGCATCGGCGTGACACGCATGGCGCCCTTACTTGCCAACGCGCGTCAGGAAGTCGCGGACCGCGACATTGAACACCGCCGGCTGCTCGATATTGGAGATGTGCGCGGCCGAGGGGATCACCAGCATTTCCGCGCCCGGCAGGTTGTCGCGGATCGCCTGCGATGCCGCCACCGGCGTGCCCTGATCCTGCTCGCCCACCAGCACTAAGGTCGGACACTTGATTTCCTTCAGGCGGTCGGTAAGGTCGATCGTCGAGATGCCGGCGCAACAGCCGGCGTACCCGGCCACAGGGGTGCTGCGGATCACGGCGCCGATGTTGGCCATCGCGTCCGGATTGGCGGCGCGGTAGCCGTCGGTAAACCAGCGCGCCAGGGTGCCTTCGACCAGTGCACCCATGCCTTTGGTCTTGGCGTTCTGGATGCGTTCGTTCCACAGCGCCGCGCCGTTGGGCGGCTGGCGGCTGGTGGTGTCGGCCAAGATCATGCTGGAGAACACGCCGGGATACTTGAGGGCGAAGGCCTGGCCGATCATCCCGCCCATCGAGAGGCCCATCCAGTGGGTCTGTTCGATGCCCAGGTGCGCGAGGAGGCCATGCACGTCGTCGGCCATCTGTTCTAAGGTGTAGGCGCTGTCCGGCGCCTCGGACTGGCCGTGTCCGCGGGTGTCGAAGCGCAGCACCTTGAACTGCTTTTCAAGCATGTCCATCTGCGCGTCCCACATTGCCGAATCGCAGGCCAGTGAATGGGACAGCGTGATCCACGGGCCTTCGCCCTCGACGCTGTAGCTGATTTCGATGCCGTTGACTTTTGCTTTCATGGCGATCTCCAAGAGGTGGAAAACGGGAAGTGTCCCTGTTTGTCAGAACTGTATTTTGAGCAGTCGCGCCGCGTTGCCGCCCGCGATGAGCTCGCGGTCGGCGCGCGACACCTTGGCGTTGGCGATGGTGCCGAGCGGATCGTAGTCGCCCATGTCGTAGGGGTAGTCGGTGCCCAGCACCACATGGTCGGCGCCGAAACGTTCGACCAAGCGCTTCAACATCAGCGGGTCATGGGTGATGGTGTCGAAGTAAAACTTCTCCAGGTACGACGAAGGCTTCTTCTTGATCACGGTGCGGCAATCGGCGCGCGCGCGCCAGGCATGGTCCATGCGCGCCCAGTAGTGCGCGACATAGGCGCCGCCATGCGCGACGACGAAGCGCAGTTTCGGGTAGCGCGCCAGCACGCCGTCGAAAATCAGGCAGCCCACCGCGACGGTGGAGTCGAGCGGGTTGCCGATGACGTTGTTGAAGTAGTGATGGGTCAGGCGATCCGCCTGGGTCCAGCCCAGCGGGTGCATGAAAATCACCACGCCGAGTTCCTCGGCGCGGGCGAAGAACTTGTCCAAGCCCAGCGCAGGATCGGTGAGGTTCTTGCCGTTGACGCTGGTGCAGATCTCGATGCCCTTGAAGCCCAGGGTCTTGACGCAGTATTCCAATTCCCTGATCGCCAGCTCGGCATTCTGCAGCGGCACTGAGCCCATGCCGACAAAGCGCTCGGGCGTGTCGGCCACCACCTTGGCCAAGCCGTTGTTGACGTCGCGCGCCAGTTCGGCGCCGAACGCAGGCTCGGCCCAGTAGAAGAAGTGGTAGGGCGCGGCGCACACCGCCTGGATGTCGATGCCCATCTTGTCCATGTCCTTCAGGCGCTGCGTAACCCCGGTCAGCTTGGGTGCGCGGGTGGCCATCTGCTTGACATTGGTCGCGCGGGTGATCTCGTCTGCGAACACGGTGGTCGGGTCGTACTGCGCGGGGTTCAAGTGCGCGACCTTCTTGTTGACCTCGGGGTTGAGGTAGTGGCAATGCATGTCCACCACCTTGGATTTGCCGGCTTTGGACCTGACGATCGGCCGGGTCAGGCGTGCGGCCGGCTTCTTGGCGGCGGCGGCGCGGGCCGGGCCATGTTGGTGCGCGGGATCGGTGCAGCCGGGGGTGCAGGTATAGAACACGGTGGAGCTCCTCTGGATGGAATTGAAATGCCGGAAATCGAATGCGCTTTTAGAACACGCCGAGATGCTGCGTCACCTGCGCCGGCGCGGCACGCACGCCGTCGGCCGGGCCGTCGAAGACCACCCGGCCGGTGTTGAGCACGGTGATGTGGTCGGCTAAGCCCAGCGCGAGGTTGAAATTCTGCTCGACCATGAGGATCGACTGGCCTTCGGCCTTGAGCTTCGCGATGGTGGCGCCGACCTCGGCCACGATCAGCGGCGCCAGGCCCTCGGAAGGTTCGTCCATCAGCAGCACGCCGGGGTTGCCCATCAGCGC